>JBDKHD010000035.1:0-11277 GCA_039797885.1 Pseudomonadota bacterium | reverse complement strand
AAAAATGGCGGCCAAAGCCGCCATTTTTTAGAGGTAGGGGTTAAGCGGGTTGCTCAACACCTTTCATTGTCAGTTTCACGCGACCTTTGGGGTCCACATCGGCGACCAGTACATTGATCATCTGGCCCTCTTTCAGGTAGTCGGCCACATTTTCAACACGCTCATCTCTGATTTGAGAGATATGCAGCAAGCCGTCTTTACCCGGCAGAACGGTGATGAAAGCACCAAAATCCACGATTTTGCTGACCTTGCCGTGATAGATCACACCCACTTCGATTTCAGCGGTGATGGCTTCAATCATCTGGCGAGCCAGATCAGAGGCTTCTTTGCCTGCGGCAAAAATCTTCACTTCGCCATCATCGGAAATGTCGATGGATGAGCCTGTTTTCTCGGTGATGTCACGGATGGTCGCGCCGCCTTTACCAATCACTTCACGAATTTTATCCGCAGGGATTCTCATGCTGGTCATGGTGGGAGCGTTTTCCGCCATTTGTGTGCGCGGTGCGCTGATTACGGCATTCATCTGTTCCAAAATGGTGAAACGCGCTTTCTTGGCTTTGCCTAAGGCGATTTCCATAATTTGTTCGGTAATGCCTTCGATCTTGATGTCCATTTGCAGTGCGGTGATGCCTTCGTCGGTGCCCGCTACTTTAAAGTCCATGTCACCCAAGTGGTCTTCATCGCCGAGGATGTCGGTCAAAACGGCAAATTTGTCACCTTCTTTCACCAAGCCCATGGCAATACCTGCTACGGGCGCTTTGATGGGTACGCCAGCATCCATCAAGGACAAGGACGCGCCACACACAGAGGCCATAGAAGACGAGCCGTTGGATTCGGTGATTTCCGATACCACGCGCACGGTGTAGGGGAACTCGGCATGATCGGGCATCATCGCCTGCACACCACGACGGGCTAAACGACCGTGACCGATTTCACGACGACCAGGCGTGCCCATACGGCCGGTTTCACCCACAGAGAAGGGAGGGAAGTTGTAATGGAACAGGAAAGGGTCATCCACTGTGCCGTGGAGGAAATCCAACATTTGCGCATCGCGAGTAGAGCCTAACGTGGTCACAACAATGGCCTGAGTTTCACCACGGGTGAAAATGGCCGAGCCGTGGGTATTTTTCAATACGCCGGTTTCGATGGTCAAAGGGCGCACTGTGTCGTTGTCACGGCCGTCGATACGAGGCGCACCATCGATCACGCGCTGACGGACAATTTCGTATTTCAGGGCTTCGATGGTTTCAGAGATTTGGTCAGCGCTAAAGCCTTCTTCACCTTCTTTGGCCGCCAGTTTTTCTACAGCTTCGGCGGCGACTTGGTCGAGCTTGCCATAGCGTTCCATCTTGTCAGAGATGGTGTACGCAGCGCTGATACCACTGCCTGCTTGAGCGCGTACGGCGCTAAACAGCGCTTGGTTGCGCGCAGGTGCTTGCCAACCCCAAGGTTGAACGTTTAATTCTTGTGTCCACTCTTTGATAGCCGCGATAGCAGGCTGGAAAGCACTGTGAGCGAACAACACCGCACCGAGCATTTCGTCTTCGGTCAGCTCGTCGGCTTCAGATTCCACCATCAATACGGCGTCTTTAGTGCCCGCAACGACCATGTCCAGCAAAGAAGCTTTCACCTGAGCGTGAGTGGGGTTCAGGATATAGCCTTCTTCGTCGGTGAAAGCAACGCGCGCCCCGCCTACTGGGCCGTTAAAAGGTACGCCCGATACGCTCAAGGCGGCAGAGGTGGCAATCATAGCCAGAATGTCGGGGTTGACGTTTTTGTCGGCAGACATAACGGTACAGATCACCTGTACTTCGTTCATAAAGCCTTCAGGGAAAAGCGGGCGAATGGGGCGGTCGATCAAACGAGACACCAGAGTTTCGTTTTCAGAAGGACGGCCTTCGCGCTTGTTGTAGCCACCTGGAATGCGGCCTGCGGCGTACATTTTTTCTTGATAATGGACAGAAAGAGGGAAAAAATCCTGGCCTGCGGCCGCTTTTTTGGCGGCAACCACAGTGGCCAGCACTTGGGTTTTGCCTTGGGTAGCCAATACAGCACCCGTTGCCTGACGAGCCACACGGCCTGTCTCTAAGGTGACAGTATCGTTACCGAACTGGAAAGTTTTAATCTGAGCTTGAGGTTTGTTACTCATGGTTATTCCTTTTTTAAGCTTCTGCGTCGGTACTTCTAATGATTGGCTCTTTAACTACAAAAGTAGAAAAGCCAATAGTTAGAAGCACCAGCACCACGGCAAGAAGACTGTGAATGGTGATTGGTTTTTGTTGACCTATATAAAAGGCAAAAGGCCCCGAAGGGCCCAGTGCTTAGCGACGTAAACCCAAACGGCCGATTAAGGCACTATAACGGCTCAAGTCTTTACCCTTGAGGTAGTCCAACAGCTTGCGGCGTTGGTTTACCATGCGGATCAAACCACGACGTGAGTGATGGTCTTTACCGTGGGCTTTGAAGTGATCTTGCAGACCTTGGATGTTGTGAGACAACAGGGCTACCTGAACTTCAGGAGAACCAGTGTCGCCTTCGGCTTGTTGGTACTCTTTTACGATCGCAGCTTTTTGAGCGGCTGTTAACATGGTGTATCTCCAGTGAATGTGCATCAAAAAAATCATCGACACCGTGCACATTAACAGTGTGATGAGCGTGATTTCGGGCTAGCCCAAAATCGGACGTTCTACAGGCTAATTTGAAACAAACGCTGCGGCACGACTAAGCCTTGTTCGACTCGACCAATCCCCAGCATTTGCTCTAGGCCATTTTCAAAAGCCCACAATTGTACAGAAGGCGCATCATTAAGGCTAGTTTTGACGTTTTGCCCATAAAGGACTTTACGAGCCTCATCCAAACTCAAACGTACGTGCGGCCAATCGGGCACGGCATTTTGTGGCGGCTGTAACAGCGCATCTAGGGCTTGCTCACCTTGCAAGGCGATCTGTTCAAGCTCGGCCAAACTGTACATCTGCGCGGCAACAAAAGGCCCGCAAGCGGTGCGGTGCAAGCGACTAACGTAAGCGCCCACGCCCAAAGCCGCACCGATATCTTCCACCAAAGTGCGAATATAAGTGCCTTTAGAGCAGCGCACTGACAAGTCCAGCTCGTGCTCACGCAGCTCTTGCAGCAATAAATCGAAAATGGTGATGGTGCGGCGTTTTTTTGCGGCGATGGCCTGGGCTTCTTCGGCGCTTAAGCCTTGGCGCGCCAGCTCGTACAGCGGCTTACCGTCGAGTTTTAAGGCCGAAAATAAGGGCGGTACTTGCACGACTTCGCCACGAAAGCGCGTCAGCACAGCCTCTATCTCACTTAGGCTAAAAGCAGGCACAGGCGCAGTGGCAAGGATTTCGCCTTCGGCATCGCCCGTGCTGCGCACCTCGCCCAAAGTGGCGGTGGTGTCGTAGGCTTTATCGGCATCCAACAAAAGCTGCGATAGCTTGGTGGCCTCGCCCAAGCAAATGGGCAACACCCCCGTCGCCAAAGGGTCGAGCGCGCCCGTGTGCCCCGCTTTTTGCGCACCATAAAGATGCTTAACGCGTTGCAGCACTTGGTTTGACGTCAGACCTAACGGTTTATTGATAACGATGATACCGCTAACTGCGCGGCCTTTTTTTACTTTTGCCATAATTCGTTGGGCGTCTAGGGTTGGGCGTTGGGCGTTAGGTTCCAAGCTCAATGAACGCTTAGCGCACCGCGCCAAGCGAAATTATGCAAAGGGTTTTTATGCGTCATTCGAGCCATTATTGGCTTGACGAATCAGGCTGTCGATATGCATCGCGCGCTCGAGTGTGCCGTCGTAATGAAAGCGCAGCATGGGCGTGGTGCGGGTGCGTAGAAATTTCGCTAATTCATTGCGCAAAAAGCCAGCAGCATCGTTGAGGATTTTGCTGGTTTGGGTGCGAATTTCATCGTCGCTTTCGCCTTTGGCACCAATTACTGTGAAGTACACATCGGCGTAGCTTAGGTCTTTGGAGACTTTGACATCATTTAAAGTCACCAAGCCAAGACGAGGGTCTTTTAAGTTAAATTGGATCATGTGTGCCAGCTCGCGCTGGAGCTGCTCACCCAAGCGCGAAGTGCGACTAAATTCTTTGGCCATAGTTTTCTCTTTATTTCGTTCGGCGTTCTACGTTCGGCGTTTATCGAGCTCTTACGCCCAACACCCAACGCAGAACGCCCAGCGGAATTACAATGTACGCGCGATTTCTTTCACGTCGAAGACTTCAATCTGATCGCCTGCGCGAACGTCTTGGTAGTTCTTCACGCCGATACCACACTCCATGCCATTACGCACTTCGTTCACGTCGTCTTTGAATCGACGTAAGGATTCCAGCTCGCCTTCGTAGATCACCACGTTGTCACGCAGCACGCGAATCTTCTTGTGGCGATGGACTGTGCCGTCGATAACCATACAGCCTGCAATTTGGCCGAACTTCGGCGAGTTGAAGACATCGCGCACTTCGGCGATACCGACAATTTCTTCGCGCAGCTCCGGTGCCAAGAGGCCAGCCATGGCTTTCTTCACATCGTCGAGCAGGTCGTAAATGACGCTGTAATAGCGCATATCCACACCCTGAGTTTCGACCAAGCGTTTGGCGGCGTTATCGGCACGCACGTTAAAGCCAAAGATGACAGCACTTGCGGCAACGGCCAAAGTCGCGTCGGTTTCAGTAATACCACCCACACCCGAAGCCACCACGGTTACCTTCACTTCGGAGGTAGCCAGTTTTTGCAGGGAGCTAACAATGGCTTCCAAAGTACCGCGCACGTCGGTTTTCACCACAATATTGAGGTTGGCGGCTTGGCCTTCAGCCATATTGGCAAATAAGGAATCCAACTTGGCGGCTTGCTGACGCTGAACGTGCTGCTCTTTAGTGCGAGCTTCACGAAACTCGGCCACTTCACGCGCTTTTTTCTCACTTTCAACAACCATAAAGTCATCGCCTGCGCCGGGCGTGCCATTTAAGCCCAAGATTTCCGCAGGAATAGAGGGGCCAGCTTCGTCGATTTGCTGGCCATTTTCATCCAACAACGCCCGCACACGACCATAGCAAGTGCCGGCCAGTACGAAGTCGCCCTTTTTCAGTACGCCATTTTGTACCAATAAGGTCGCCACCGGACCACGGCCTTTATCGAGGCGTGATTCCACTACGACACCTTGGCCTGGGCCTGTGAAGTGAGCTTTAAGCTCCAGAATCTCCGCCTGCAACAACACCGCCTCAAGCAGCTCGTCGATGCCTTGGCCGGTTTTAGACGACACAGAAATAAAGGGCACCTCGCCACCCCAGTCTTCTGGGATAACATCGCGCTGCGCCAACTCATTTTTTACGCGATCCACATCCGCAGAGGGTTTATCCACTTTGGTCATGGCCACGACGATCGGCACTTTGGCGGAACGCGCATGTTGGATGGCTTCTTCGGTTTGAGGCATCACACCGTCATCGGCGGCACAAACAAGAATCACCACGTCTGTGGCTTTGGCACCGCGCGCACGCATGGCTGTAAAGGCCGCGTGCCCAGGGGTATCAAGGAAAGACACCATGCCACGGTCGGTTTTTACATGGTAGGCGCCAATATGCTGGGTAATGCCGCCCGCTTCACCTGAGGCCACTCGCGTACGGCGGATGTAGTCCAGCAAGGAGGTTTTACCGTGGTCAACGTGGCCCATTACGGTTACCACAGGCGCACGCGAGGTTTCTTCACCCGTATAGGTCACAGAGCCTGCAATGTCTTGTTCCAGCTGATTGTCGGCAATCAGCTTGCTGACCTTGTGACCCATTTCTTCGACCACTAAGGTGGCAGTGTCTTGATCTAATGGCTGGTTAATGGTGGCCATTACGCCCATTTTCATCAGAATCTTGACCACTTCACCGGCTTTTACAGCCATTTTTGCAGCCAGATCACCGACGGTAATCATTTCAGGCAGCTCGACGTCATACACAGTCGGGGTTACAGGCTTGGAGAAAGCGTGTTCATTGCCACGAGAGCGTGCGGTTTTTTTGTTTTTACCGCCACCGCCTGTGCGGCGCCCTGCACTGTAACCATCGCTTTCGTTATCACGGAAACGACTCTCCGTGCGCACTTCCACACGTTTTTTATCGGGCGTTTTGCTTTTTTTACGGCCCTCTTCTTGGCGAGCGGCAACAGCTTCAGCCTCAGCACGTTTTTGTGCAGCGTCATCATCCACTTCGGCGCCGCGTGCTTTGGGTGCAGGGCGAGCGGATGTAGGTTTGGCGCCTGGATGCACACCCGTGCGAGCAGGAGCCGGCTTGCGGTCGTCACGGCGATCGTTGCTATTACGCGCATCTGTTTTACGCACGGCTTCGACTTTAGAAGCCGCAGGTTCTTTTTTGGCAACAGCCTCGGCGGTAGCAGGGGCTTTTTCAGCTTCTGCACTCACAGGAACAGCTTGCGCAGGAGCCGCAACAGCTACGGCTGGCACTTCAACTTCGGCAATATCTTCCACCTCGGCTCTGTCAGCGTCGTTGTCTAACTCGTCACGCTTAACGTAAGTGCGTTTTTTACGCACTTCGATGGCCACAGTTTTTTTACCCGCCACGCCAGTTTTGAGCGTAGAGGTTTCTTTACGTTTTAAGGTGATCTTTTGCGGGCTAAGATCCGCATCACCGTGATTCTTTTTTAAATGCAGCAGCAGGGCTTGTTTCTGCTCTTCAGAAACCTTGTCCTCGGCTTTTTTCTGCGGAAGACCTGCTTCTTTCATTTGTGCCAGCAAGCTGTCTGTGCTGGTTTTAACTACGTCGGCGAGCTCTTTAACTGTTACGTCTGCCATACGTCCTCCCATACCGAGTGAATTTTTAAGCTTGGCCTTCAAACCAAGGCTTGCGTGCCGTCATAATGAGTGCTGCGGCTTTCTCTTCTGTCATACCGTCGATATCCAATAGGTCGTCGATGGCTTGCTCTGCTAAGTCTTCCATAGTGCAAATGCCTTTGCTGGCTAGGAATAACGCCAGGTGGCGCTCCATACCGTCCATATTCAAGAGGTCGTCAGCAGGCTCAGCACCTTCCAGTTTCTCTTCGGTTGCGATAGCACGAGTGAGCAACACATCTTTGGCGCGGCTACGCAGCGCATTAATGGTTTCTTCATCCAGTGCATCGATTTCGAGCATTTCATCTAAGGGAACGTACGCGATTTCCTCAAGGCTGCTAAAGCCTTCTTCAACCAACAGCACCGCCAGCTCTTCATCGACGTCCAAGGCATCCATGAAATTGATGACTAAGCCTGAAGTTTCTGCATTTTGACGTTCGGCGGCATCTTCTTCAGTCATCACGTTGATTTCCCAGCCAGTCAGCTCAGAAGCCAAACGCACGTTCTGGCCGCCACGACCGATGGCTTGGGCAAGGTTGTCGGCAACCACGGCGACATCCATGGTATGTGTGTCTTCATCCACAATAATGGAAGCGACATCGGCGGGAGCCATCGCATTGATAACCAGCTGTGCGGGGTTGTCATCCCAAAGCACGATATCGATACGCTCATTGCCGCCTAACTCGTTGGTCACGGCCTGAACGCGCGCACCGCGCATACCTACGCACGCGCCAACGGGGTCGATACGTTTGTCATTGGTTTTAACGGCGATTTTGGCGCGTGAGCCTGGGTCGCGCGCTGCGCCTTTGATTTCAATGACTTCTTCGGCGATCTCTGGCACTTCGATGCGGAACAGTTCGATCAGCATTTCTGGGCAGGTACGGCTCAAAATCAATTGTGGACCACGGTTTTCAGGGCGCACTGAGTGCAATACCGCACGCACGCGCTCACCCATACGCAGTACTTCACGACCAATAAGCTGGTCTTTAGCGAGCAAGCCTTCGGCGTTATTGCCAAGGTCGATAATCAAATTATCACGCGTCACCTTTTTCACCGTGCCATGGATAAGCTGCCCGAGCTGGCTTTGATACTGCTCAAGCACTTGAGCACGTTCGGCTTCACGCACTTTTTGCACAATGATTTGCTTGGCGGCTTGCGCGGCAATACGCCCAAAGTCAGGATTTTCGATCTGCACTTCGTACAAGTCGCCTGGTTGTAACTTAAGGTCAATGGCTTGCGCTTCTTGCAAGGTCAGCTCATCGCCAAGGCCTGGCACCACGTCGTTGCTGACCACTTGCCAACTGCGGAACGTGCTGTATTCGCCCGATTTGCGATCAATAACTACACGAATTTGCGGAGAACCGCCTTCGTCGACCTCTTCTTCACGCTTTTTCGCCGCCGCCGCTAAAGCCGATTCTAATGCCTCAAAAATAACGTCTCTAGGAACGCCTTTTTCATTGGAAACGGCCTCTGCGACCTGGAGGATTTCTTTGCTCATCTGCTAGCCTCGCTTATTTTAATCCTGAAACTGTGGAACAACTTGAGCCTTTTCGATCAGCTCAAAGGGAAGGAGATATTCGTGATCATCCACGACCAGCACGACTTCGTCCTGCTCTACTCCGATTAGCTGACCTTTAAACTTACGACGCCCCTCAAAAGGCAAGCGCAGGCGCAGCTCAATAATGTGGTTAGCATAAAGCTTGTATTGCTCGACGCTGTACAAGGGGCGATCCATACCCGGCGAAGACACTTCTAGGGTGTACTCCTGAGCAATAGGGTCTTCAACGTCCATCACCGCGCTGATTTGACGACTGACTTCGGCACAATCGTCCACATTGATGCCTTCGGCGTGATCAATATACACACGCAATAAGGTATGACGGCCTTGGACGGTAAACTCCAAACCCCAAAAACTAAAATCCAGGGACTCGACGATTGGGCGAATCAGCTCAATCAGCTGCGTATCTTTAGACAAACTTGACCTCTTCACAAACAAAAACTGGGCATAAATGCCCAGCTTATTCGGTCTTGCCACGAACACGGGCAAGGTTAAACGCGCTTACTAAAAAGCCCCTGTCTTGAGGGGCTTTTTATTATGGCGCGCATTATAAGCGCTTTAAAAACAAAAAGCGAACCCGTGTTCGCTTTTGTATATTGGTGCGGATGGCGAGACTCGAACTCGCATGGGTTGCCCCACCACCACCTCAAGATGGCGTGTCTACCAATTCCACCACATCCGCAGATTCGTTCTAATTGGCTACTTTATCAACCACAGGCTGATCGGTAACAGAGGCATCCAGATCGGGTGCATCTTTAGAAGGCGCGTATTCTTCCACAACCGGGTGGTCTTGTTCAACTGTTTTTGCTTGAATTGCCACTTCACTAGGCACGCCTAAGTCATTGATACCCATAGCATGTTGCTTGGCATATACAGCCAACACTAAGCTAGTCAGGAAAAACGCAGTGACCAAAATAGCGGTAGAACGACTAAGGAAATTGGATGAGCCTGAGCTGCCAAACAAAGTCTGAGAGGCACCACCACCAAAAGAAGCACCTGCCTCTGCGCCCTTGCCTTGTTGAATCAGAATCAAACCAATAATGGCGAACGCTAAAAGGATATGACCAACGATTACAATAGATTCCATAACTGCTTATGCCTTACAAATGGCTAAAAATTCAGCCGCATCGAGGGACGCCCCACCGACTAAGCCACCGTCAATATCGGGCTGTGCAAAGAGTTCAGCGGCGTTCGCTGCCTTTACACTGCCACCGTATAAAATTCGTGTCTGCGCGGCCAATTCCGCGTCTTTTTCAGCCAGCAAGCTGCGAATGTAAGCGTGCATGGCTTGTGCTTGCGCAGGTGTTGCGGTTTCGCCCGTACCAATTGCCCACACAGGCTCGTACGCCAGCACAACACCGTGCCAATCAAAACTGCTCAAACCAGCCAAAAGCAGATGCAGCTGCTTGGCAACTACCGCTTGCTCTTGCCCAGACTGGCGCTGCGTCAAGGTTTCACCCACACAAACCACAGCGGTGATTCTATGATCCAAGAGCTGCTTGGTCTTCGCCAGCACATCGGCATCCGTCTCACCCAACAAAGTGCGTCGCTCGGAGTGACCCACCAAGGCCAAAGCCACGCCCAAATCCGCCAACATGGCCGCAGAGACTTCACCCGTAAAAGCGCCGTTTTCGCTACTTGCGACGTTTTGCGCACCGACGCGAATGGGGGTGTTTGCTACCGCATTTAAAGCCTGAGCTAAATAAGGAAAGGCAGGAAAAACCGCGAGGTCACAGCTAAGATCGGCCGCGCATAAATTGGCTAAAAGCTGCTCTGTGTGTACCACAGAACCGTTCATTTTCCAGTTTCCTGCAACCAACAAACGCCGCATGCCAGACCCTAGTTTTAAAAGATGGCAGATACTAGCGAAGAAGACTTAGCGAAACAAGCGTTTTTAAGCGCGCCAGCCTAAGCCAGCGCCATTTCCACCACTTGCGCCAAACCCTGCGCTTCGTTTTCAACCAGCTTGGCGTCTTCGCCTTCGACCATCACGCGCACCAATGGCTCAGTGCCCGAGGGGCGAAGCAGGACGCGGCCTCGTCCCGCCATGCGCTCTTCGGTCGCGGCCACCGCTTTTTGCACTTCAGGAATGGCCAAGACATCCACTTGGCGATTGCGTTTTACGTTGATCATGGTTTGCGGCATTTTAATCATGCGCTTTTGCCAGGTATGCAAAGACTCGCTGCTGTCACTGAGTGCCTGTAACACTTGCAGTGCAGAGACTATGCCATCACCTGTGGTGTTGGCATCCAAGCACAAAATGTGGCCTGAAGATTCACCGCCAAAGCGCCAGCCCTTTTCGCTGAGCATCTGCATCACATAGCGGTCGCCCACTTTGGCACGCAGGAAGTTGATGCCTTGGTCTTTTAACCCCAGCTCCAAGCCTAAATTGCTCATCAAAGTACCGACCACACCGCCATGCAGCCGTTTTTGATTGCGCGCATGACTGGTAATAATAAAGAGCAACTGATCGCCGTCGATCAGCTCGCCCGTATGATCCACCATCATCACGCGGTCACCATCGCCATCAAAGGCAATGCCGAGATCGGCTTTTTCAGCCAAAACACGCTGTTGCAGAGCTTCAGGTTCGGTTGAGCCGACTTTATCGTTGATGTTTAAACCATTGGGCTCCACGCCCATGCTGATAACCTGTGCACCCAGCTCAGCAAAGACCGCAGGGGCAATTTGGTAGGTCGCGCCGTGGGCGCAATCCAGCACGATTTTCAAACCGCGCAGATTCAGATTATGGGTTGAGCCTTTGCAAAACTCGATATAGCGCCCTGCGGCATCGTGAATACGACGGGTTTTGCCTAAGTTGGCGGAATCGGCGCAGGTCATGGGTTTATCCAACCAAGACTCAATTTCCAGCTCAATATCATCAGGCAGCTTT
>JBDKHD010000034.1:0-9387 GCA_039797885.1 Pseudomonadota bacterium | reverse complement strand
TGCGGTCTTTCATCCATTCCAAAATATCAAAAAGCGGTACGGGCTCGTCGTCGGTGGCCAGATAAATGCTGTCCAGCGGCTCGTTGTTTAGCGCTTTGTTGACTAAAAACTTCAGCACGCCGACGCAGTCGTCGCGGTGGATGCGGTTGGTCCAAACGGGCGGCTCGGGGTCGCAGTAGCCGCCTTCTTGCGCTTGATTGATCATGCGTGTGCGGTCTGGGCCGTAAATACCCGTAAAGCGCACCACGGTGCCAGGCGTGTTACTGGACAGGAGTGCGTTTTCGGCGGCGAGCAGCTCTTTGCCGCCAAAGCTGGTGGGTTCGGTGGGCGAGGTTTCATCCACCCAGGAGCCGTCCATTTGGTGGTAGACGCTGGAGCTGGAAACAAAAATCGCGCGCTTGAGATTGCTGCCTTTTAGGGCTTTGAGTATGTGTTTGATGCCACGGTAGTAATAGGCGTGGTAGCTGTCTTTGGTGAATACGGGCGAAGCTACGCAGTACACCAGAATGTCGAGGTTTTGTGGTAGGTCTTGCAGGGTATCGAAATCGGCCACATCGGCTCGGATTTTGTGCACGCCTTCGCCTACGGATTTTTCTGAGCGGCGAATGCCCCAAACTTCGTTCCCTGCTTGGGCGAGCTCTTGCGCGAGCATTCCGCCTATGTTGCCTGCGCCGACTACTAAAATACGCGCCATAGTGTTCTCCTTGTACTGCATTTTTTGTTTTAATTCGGATGAGGTTTTTGATAGTTCAAATAAATTGAATTTGCTTCTACCATACAGTCTTACTATTCGCTCGGCCACCTCAGGAGCCAGCTATGACCCTAACCGAACTTAAGTATATTGTCACCTTGGCGCAAGAGCGACATTTTGGCCGCGCCGCCGACAAGTGTTACGTCAGCCAGCCCACTCTGAGCGTGGCCATCAAAAAACTGGAAAGTGAGCTGGACATCGTGATTTTTGAGCGCAGCAAAAGCTCGGTGACGGTGACGCCTTTGGGCGAGCAAATCGTGGCGCAGGCGCAGCGCGTATTGGAAGAGGCGCGCGCTATCAAAGACATCGCCAGCTTTGGCAAAGATCAGCTCGCCAGCCCGCTGAAAATCGGTGCGATTTTTACCATCGGCCCTTATTTATTTCCGCATTTGGTGCCGCAAATTCACCAGCAAGCCGCGCGTATGCCTTTGTATTTAGAGGAGAATTACACGGGCGTGCTGCGTCGTCAGCTGCGCGAAGGCGAGCTGGACGCCATCATAGTGGCGCTGCCTTTTACCGAGCCAGACGTGCTAACGCGGCCGCTTTATGATGAGAGCTTTGTTGCGGTCTTGCCGAAAAACCACCCGTGGAATGACCTAGCGCAGATTGAGCCGCAACAACTGGCCGAGGAGGATGTGCTGATGCTGGGCGAAGGGCATTGTTTTCGCGATCAGATTTTTGCCTTTTGCCCTGATTTGGCGCAAAAGCATCACACGCGCCTAGGCAGTGTATTGGAGGGCAGCTCGCTGGAAACGCTCAAGCATATGGTGGCAACGGGCCTAGGGATTACGGTTTTGCCTGAGTCGGCGGTCAGTAATTTGGATTTAAACCTAGTGAGTACGCGGCCTTTTATTACGCCCGTGCCTTACCGCACTGTGGCTTTGGCGTGGCGCGCCAGCTTTCCGCGTGCTCAGGCGGTAGACTTACTTCTAAGCACTGCTCGCCAATGCCGCTTACCGAGCTTGGCTAAGGGGTAAGTATGAGCACCGCTACCGAGAAAAAAATCAGCCAACTGACCGAGCTTAAAGGTGTGGGGCCGAAACTTGCCGAGCAGCTGCAAAAGCTGGGTATTCACAGTTTGGCGGATTTGTTTTTTCATCTGCCTTTTCGTTACGAAGATCGCAGCCGCATTACCGCCATCGGCGCGCTTAGGCCGATGCAAACGGCGGTGATTCAGGGCGAAGTGCGCGCCAGCCAAGTACTGTACGGCAGGCGCATGAGCCTGTTGGTCAAGCTGCAAGACGGTACGGGCTTGGTGTCTTTGCGCTTTTATCACTTCAACAGCACACAAAAAAATCAATTTAAAACAGGCGCATGGGTGCGCTGCTACGGTGAGGCGCGACCAGGCGCGAGCGGGCTGGAGCTGTACCATCCTGAATATCAGCTGGTGGAGGATATCGAGGCTCCGCTGGAGCCGAATCTGACGCCCGTTTATCCTGCTACCGAAGGCATTACCCCGCAACGCTTGCGCCTTTTGCACGAGCAGGCGCTGGCGCTTTTGGCGCAAGATAAAGTGGATTTGCAGGATTTGCTGCCGCCCATTTGGCTGGCGCAGTGGCAGCTTCCCAGCCTAAAAGAGGCACTGCTGTTTTTGCACAACCCGCCACGAAACACGCCTGTGGAATTGCTCAACAGCGGTACGCACCCTGCGCAGCGGCGGCTGATTTTAGAAGAGTTGCTTGCCCATCAGTTGTCTTTGCACAAAATTCGAGCGCAGGTACAGTCAGACCTCGCGCCTGCGGTCATCAGCCAGCATCAGCTGGCGCAAGCCTTGCTGGCGCGACTGCCATTTACTCCCACGGGTGCGCAGCAGCGCGTGGTGGCGGAAATCGAAGCCGATATGCGCAAGCCTTACCCCATGCTGCGCTTGGTTCAGGGCGATGTCGGCTCGGGTAAGACGCTGGTGGCGGCTTTGGTGGCGGCCAATGTGATGGAAGCAGGTTGGCAGGTGGCGCTGATGGCACCCACAGAAATCCTCGCCGAGCAGCATTTTAGTAATCTCAGTGCCTGGTTTGCGCCCTTTGGCGTCGAGCTGGGCTGGCTTGCGGGCAAGGTCAAAGGCAAAGCGCGCACCGCCAGCCTAGAGGCCATCGCCTCGGGGCAAGCGCGTTTGGTGGTGGGCACGCACGCGCTCTTTCAAGAAGAAGTGCAGTTTGCGCAGCTGGGGCTGATTATCATCGACGAACAGCACCGCTTTGGCGTGCACCAGCGTTTGGCCTTGCGCGAAAAAGGCGCACAAGGGCGGCTGGCTCCACACCAGTTGGTGATGACGGCCACACCCATTCCGCGCACCTTGGCCATGACCGCCTACGCCGACCTCGATATTTCCATCATTGATGAGTTGCCCCCAGGACGTAGCCCTATCACCACCGTGGCGATGGCTGACGACCGCCGCCTAGAGGTCATCGCGCGGGTGGAGGCCATGTGTAGCCAAGGCGCGCAAGCCTATTGGGTCTGTACCTTGATTGAGGAAAGCGAGGCGCTGCAATGCCAGGCCGCTGAAAACACCGCACAAGAGCTGCGCGAAGCCTTGCCGCATTTGCGCGTAGGCTTAGTGCATGGCCGCCTCAAAGCCCGCGAAAAAGCCGAAGTTATGGCCGCTTTCAAAGCGCATCAGCTGGATGTGCTGGTGGCCACTACGGTGATTGAGGTTGGGGTGGACGTACCTAACGCCAGTTTGATGATTATTGAAAACCCAGAACGCTTAGGGCTGGCGCAGCTGCATCAGCTACGCGGGCGCGTTGGGCGCGGCAGTGCGCAGAGTTTTTGTGTGCTGCTGTATAAAAAGCCCTTGTCCGCTATCAGCGCGCAGCGCATTGCGGTGCTGAGGGAAAGCCAAGACGGTTTTTATATTGCCGAGCAAGATTTGCAAATTCGCGGTCCTGGGGAGCTTTTAGGCACGCGCCAAACAGGGCTGCAAATGCTGCGTGTTGCCGATTTGCAGCGCGATGCCTGCCTGCTGCCACAAGTGCGCGAAATGGCGCAGCGCCTGTGGCTTGAGCACCCTCAGGCCGTCGAGCCTTTAATCGACCGCTGGCTTGGTGATGCCGAACGTTTCGCCAAAGCCTAAGCCCGCCACAGGCAACGCGTGATTTTTATACACTTCTGTTTAAAATAAGCGCAATTTTTTAGAGTGTTGCCACCATGCTCAACAACCCCGCCGCCTCCTATGCAGGCAAAGTAGCGCAAGTTTTGTATTTTAAGGATGAGATCGGCCGCGTGCAGCTGGTGTTACCCTCGGATCGTGTGGTTGATCTCACCCGCTTGGCGCGAGAGCTAAATCGGCAGCTGCGTCCGCTGGATGTCGAAGAAATCAAACACCTAAAGCAGCGTTTTGGCCTGAAGGATTTTCCTACACCACCTCAGCCTAATCTGGTTGAAAACTGGGTGGATGACGCCTTAGCAGGGCTGCCCGAAGTGATTTATTGGAATGAATCAGGCTGGCAGCGCGCAAGCAGTGAGCGCCTAGCCGATATCGTGCGTTTGGCCAAGGTGGGCAGCTTTAGCCAACCCTTACCTAGGCTGGAGTTTGATGCGGGGCAGGATACCAAAGCCATAAACGGCGCTATCCACGCTTTTACCGCTTTGCGTATTAAACAGCGCTTGGCTGAAACCTTGGATTTACCGCCTCTGCCTGAAAGTGCCAATCGCATCATTACGCTGCGCACCGATATCAATGCGGGCCCCAAAGAGCTGGCACAAGCGGTGGAGTTAGATCCTAGCCTGAGTGCGCAGGTGGTGAACTGGGCCTGTTCACCTTTTTATGGTCAGCGCGGCAGCGTGCAATCGGTGGAGGATGCGATCGTGCGGGTGCTGGGTTTTGATATGGTTATCAATTTGGCGCTGGGCTTGGCTTTGGGGCGCAATTTTACTGTGCCTAAGGACGGCGCACGCGGCTACACGCCTTTTTGGCAACAGTCGGTGATGACGGCGGCTTTGTGTAACGAGCTGGTGCGTAGTATGCCTGTGCGTCTGCGCCCCAATGCGGGCTTGATGTATCTGTGTGGGTTGTTGCACAACTTTGGTTTTTTGATTTTAGGGCAGGTGTTTCCACCTCAGTTTGAGCTGGTCAATCGTCATGTTGAGGCCAACCCCCACCTTGGGCGGATGTACATTGAACAGCATGTGCTGGGCATGACGCGTGAGCAGATTGCGGCGCTTCTGCTGGAGCAATGGCGTATGCCGCTGGAAGTGATTAGCGCCATTCGCCAGCAGCAAAACCCAAAATATACAGGGGTGTACGCAGTTTATGCGCATTTGTTGTACCTGTGCGCTCGGGCGCTGCGCCAGCAGGGCATTGGCGATGGCGCGAGTGAACCCATCCCCGACTACCTGCTCGATACGCTGGGGCTGGATCTGGAAACGGTGACGGAGGTTACCCAAAACCTGCTCGCGCGCATGGATGACCTCAAAGCACTTAGCCAGATGTTAGGTCGCTAAGATGCTCAATCCCAGCCTAAGCCGTGCGCAGCGCCGTCTGTATGCCGCCGCCATTGAGCTCTTTGCCCAAAAAGGCGTAAGCCAAGTCAGCATCAGCGAGCTGGCTGAACACGCTAGCGTCGCCCGTGGTACGGTGTACAACCACATAAGCTCGGTGGATCAGCTCTTTGAAGAAGTGGCCACCACACTGACTCAAGATATGAACCAACGCGTGCTTTTGAGTTTGCGCCATTACCCCGACCTTGACAGCAAAATTGCCTGCACCATTCGCCTATATATTCAGCGCGCCCACGAAGAACCCAGCTGGGGGCTGTTTGTTTGCCGTTTTGGTTTTAATGCCCCCGCGTTGCGCCGTTTGGGCGCAGGGGTGCTGATTAAACTTTTGTTAAGCGGTATGGAGCGTGGCCATTATTCGCTGCGCCCAGACCAGCTCAGTAGCATGATGGTGATGATTTCCAGCTCGGTTATCGGCTCGATGTATTTGGTGCGTGAAGGGCTGCGCACGTGGCGCGATGCAGGCAGCGATTGTGCCGAACTGGTGTTGCGCGCACTGGGTTTACCTGCCGAGCAAGCCCGCAGTGTCGCCCAACAACCGCTTTTGGCTATACCTGAAAGCGAATGGCAGCGGCTGCGGCGCAGCTAAATCGGCGTGCTTTATTTACACCGCCAAGGCTTTTTGAATCTGCTTGGTGCTGACGTTCGGGCAGCACAGTTCAATAAAGTGGTGAGCATAGTGGCGCAGCAGATTGCCTTTACGCACCGCCAGCTTGGTTTCGTGACGCTGAAATAAATGTGCGCCCTCTAAGGCTTGTAAGCCAAAATCACGCTCAGAAGAAAAGGCCACCGACGCAATAATGCCCACGCCCATGCCCATTTCCACATAAGATTTGATCACATCGGCATCCAAGGCCGACATAATAATATCGGGCGTAAGCCCAGCGCGGGTAAAGGCTTGCTCGATACTGTGTCGCCCGGTAAAACCTTCGTGATAGGTGATGATAGGGTGCTCGGCAATAGCGGCCAAAGTTAAGGGCTTGGTGCGAATCAAAGGGTGGCCTGCGGGTACTACGATATTGTGATGCCAGCTGTACATAGGAAAGCTGGCGAGGTCGGTGATTTCCGCCAAGGTTTCGGTGGCAAGGCCAATATCAGCTTCACCATTTAACAGCATTTGCGCAATCTCTTTGGGGCCGCCTTGGTGCAAACGCAAATGCACCTTAGGAAACTCTTGCTTGAACTTGCTGATGATTTTGGGCAACACATAGCGCGCCTGGGTGTGCGTGGCGGCAATGCTCAGTTGCCCAGTGTCTTGCTGGCTGTATTGTTCGGCCAAGTTTTTAATGTTGTTGGCATCCAGTAGCATACGTTCGGCAATGCGTGCGACTTCTTGGCCTGGCTCGGTTAAACCCAATAAGCGCTTACCTCGGCGCACATACAGCTCTACGCCCAGCTCGTCTTCTAAATCTTTAATGTGTTTGGATACACCCGACTGCGAGGTGTAAAGATGGTTGGCGACGTCGGTAAGATTGAAATTGCGGCGAACGGTCTCGCGAATAATCCGTAGCTGCTGAAAGTTCATGCGTTTTTCCTGGAGCCTGAAAAACGCTAAGCCTACCGAAAACAGCGCCGATACTCTAGCAGGCTGTTACTGTTGGGGTGCAGTCGCGCTTTTTGAGGCAAAAAAAAGCCCGCACGAGGCGGGCTTTGAAACCTGAAAAAGCTTAGGCTTTGTCTTTGGCTTCTTTGCGTGCTTTGGTATCGGCAATGACTTTTTCTGCCACGTTTTGTGGGCAAGGTAAGTAATGGCTGAATTCCATGGAGAACTGGCCACGGCCAGAAGTCATGGTACGCAGGTGGCCGATATAGCCGAACATTTCAGACAGCGGTACGTCGGCTTTGACGCGGATGCCAGTAGAGCTGGCTTCTTGGTCTTTGATCATACCGCGACGACGGTTCAAGTCGCCGATGACGTCGCCTACTTTGTCTTCGGGTGAGTACACGTCCACTTTCATGATGGGTTCAAGCAGCTGTGGGCCGGCTTTAGGCATGGATTGACGGAAAGCCGCTTTGGCCGCGATTTCAAACGCAATCGCTGAAGAGTCCACCGCGTGGTACGCGCCGTCGAACAGTTCGACTTCAACGTCCAACACAGGGAAGCCAGCCAATGGACCCTGGGTCATCATGCTTTCAAAGCCTTTCTGAATGGCAGGCCAGAACTCTTTAGGAACGTTACCGCCGACAACGGTAGATTTGAAGCTAAAGCCAGTACCAGGTTCGCCGGGACGAATGCGGTACTCGATCTTACCGTATTGGCCAGAGCCGCCTGATTGTTTCTTGTGGGTGTAGCCATCTTCAACCGCTTTGGTGATGGTTTCACGGTAGGCCACTTGCGGTGCGCCCACGATCAGCTCAATACCATAGGTACGCTTGAGGATGTCCACTTTGATGTCCAAGTGCAGCTCGCCCATGCCCTTAAGGATGGTTTCGCCAGAATCTTGGTCGGTTTCCACTTGGAATGTGGGGTCTTCAGACACCAGTTTGCCAATGGCGATGCCCATTTTATCCACAGAGCCTTTGTCTTTGGGAGACACAGCGATGGAGATAACAGGAGCAGGGAACACCATGGCTTCTAAGTTGCAGGGGAACTTAGGATCGCACAGGGTATGACCAGTTTGAACGTTTTTCATGCCGACGATGGCGATGATGTCGCCCGCTTGGGCGCGGTCGATTTCGTTACGTTGGTCGGCGTGCATTTCTACCATGCGGCCTACGCGTTCGGTTTTGCCAGTGAAGCTATTTAGGATGGTCATGCCTTTTTCCAGCACGCCAGAGTAAATACGCACATAGGTCAGAGCACCGAAACGGTCGTCCACAATTTTGAATGCCAAGGCTTTGAAGGGTTCGCTCGGGCTAACAATAGCGTGTTGGCCTGTGGGGTTGCCTTCTTCGTCGGTCAGGTCTTGGGGTTTTACTTCGGTAGGAGCGGGCAGATATTCAACGACGCCGTCCAATACCAACTGCATGCCTTTGTTTTTGAAGGCAGAGCCGCAGAAAGTGGGGAAGAATTTCAGGTCGCGAGTACCGATACGGATGCAACGTTTGATGTCTTCGACAGAAGGCTCTTGGCCGTCCATGTAAGCCATCATCACTTCGTCGTCCATTTCTACGGCGGTTTCGATCAATTGTGCGCGGTATTCTTCAACCATATCCACCATGTCGGCGGGTACGTCTTGCACGGTGAAGTTTTCAGGTAGGCCTGAGTCGTCCCATACATGGGCTTTGCGGGTTAGCAGATCGACAACACCTACGAAGGTTTCTTCAAAGCCAATGGGCAGAACCATGATTAAGGGATGGGCGGCCAGCACTTTTTTGATTTGCTTAGTCACCTTAATGAAATCGGCACCGATACGGTCCAGCTTATTAATAAAGATGATACGAGCGACTTCGGAGTCGTTCGCATAGCGCCAGTTGGTTTCAGACTGGGGTTCTACACCCGATGAGCCGCAGAATACGCCGATACCGCCGTCCAGTACTTTTAGTGAGCGATACACTTCTACAGTGAAGTCCACGTGTCCGGGGGTGTCGATCACGTTCAGGCGATGATCTTTCCAGAAACAGGTCGTAGCCGCAGATTGAATGGTGATACCACGTTCAGCTTCTTGTTCCATGAAGTCCATGGTGGCAGAGCCTTCGTGAGTGTTGCCCAGCTTATGGATTTTACCCGTCAGCTTCAGGATACGTTCGGTGGTGGTGGTTTTGCCTGCGTCAACGTGGGCAAAAATACCAATGTTTCTATAGAGGGAAAGGTCAGTCATAACAGATCTCAGTTAAAGTAGAGAAAAAATCGCGCGTCACTTTAACCATTTTTGCCCAAGATTTCCTCTCTTTTTCTTCTAATTTTGCTTATTTTGTGCCAAAACGCGCATTTATACGGCTTTTACTGCTGCAAAAAACCTTGAGTTTCAAGCTATTAGACTGTTGACAGAGGGAAGCGCGTAGGTATGATTGCCGCCCACAAGGCATGCTGGAAATGTTTCCGCATGGCTAAATGATCAACTTCCATTGAGGATATGGCTATGGCTAAGGAAACTTTTGAACGTACCAAAACCCACGTCAACGTAGGCACCATCGGTCACGTTGACCACGGTAAAACCACTTTGACTGCTGCTCTGACTCGCGTTTGCGCGGAAGTTTGG
>JBDKHD010000033.1:0-22483 GCA_039797885.1 Pseudomonadota bacterium | reverse complement strand
AACTTCGACAGCGCCTCTTCCACTTGGCACGTCATTGTGGAATTAAAAGACGGTACGCTCAAAGAAATTCGCAGCCAGTTCTTTATAAGCTGCACAGGCTATTACGACTACGACGAAGATTACACGCCTGAGTTTGCAGGCCGTGACAGCTTCAAGGGCGACATCATCGAGCCACAGTTCTGGCCCGAAAATTACGACTACAGCGGCAAAAAAGTCGTGGTCATTGGCTCGGGTGCTACCGCCGTCACCTTAGTGCCCGCCATGACCGACAAAGCCAAGCATGTAACCATGCTGCAACGCTCACCTTCTTATGTGATTTCAGTGCCACAGCAAGACATTATGGTCAAAGCCTTGCGCAAATTACTGCCTGAAAAAATCGCCTATCGCCTTATTCGTGGCCGCAATATCAGCATCACCTTAGGGATTTATCAGTTCTGTCTGCGCTTTCCCAAGCTGGCGCGCAAGCTGCTGCAATGGGGCGTAAAAGTGCAGCTACCCAAAGGCTATGACATGAGCCATTTCACCCCCAAATACAACCCTTGGAATCAACGCCTGTGCGCTGTGCCTCTGGGTGATATGTTTAAGAGCCTGAAAAAAGGTACGTCTTCGGTGGTCACCGACCACATCGACCGCTTTGTTGAAAACGGCATTTTGCTAAAATCGGGCCAGGTGCTGGAGGCCGATATGATCGTGACTGCGACGGGCCTTAAAATTCAGATGCTAGGTAAAATTAAAGCGTCTTTGGATGGCGTGCCGATCAACCCCCACGACAGCATGAGCTATCGCGGCGCGATGATGGAAAACGTGCCCAACTTCGCCATGGTCTTTGGCTACACCAACTCCAGCTGGACGTTGAAATCCGACTTAATCGGCAACTATGTGGCGCGCTTGCTTAAACACATGGACGACAAAGGCGTACGCCAAGTGACGCCGCGCAACCACAAAGCCGACATCAAAAAGCAGCCCTTCATTAACAACATGAGCTCTGGCTACATCCAGCGCGTAATTGACCAAATTCCCCAACAAGGCGACAGCAACCCTTGGCTGGTTTGGCACAATTACTTTGTCGATATGGGGCTGTTTAAACTGGCAAACCTAGACGACCCAGCGTTGGAGTTCTCCAACCCCATAGAAACCACTCAAGCGGCAGCGGTGTAAAGACGCCGTTGGGGGTTGGGCGTTGGGCGTTGGGTGTTTCACGTTGTGGGTTGTTCGTAGAGGCGCCCATTGGGCGCCATATGGAGGCGGAATAAACGCCCAACGCCCAACCTCAAACACCCTGCGCCTAACGCCTTTTAAACGCCAAGGTAATTAAACCCCAATAAGCCACCACCCAGGTCAGCAGCATCAAAGAGGGGGCGGCGCGGTAGCCCGTAAAGCTGGCGACAAGGTTACCTAAGCGGCTAGAGTCATCGAGCCAGGCCGATGTATCCCACACAGGCTCATACCAGGTGGGCAGCCAATCTAGGCCAATCATACGTTCGATGCTATTGACCAGCATGGCGCAGGCCAGCAGCAACAGCATGATTTCGGTAATGCGGAAAAAGCGTTGCCAAGTAATCACCTTGCCGCCTTGTTGTAACAGCCAAAATACCAAGAGCGCCAAAGCAAAACCTAAGGCCGCCGCACCTGTGAAATTCAACAGTTCAACGCCCGATTGCCCCAGCCCCATGCCGTACAAAAATACCACGGTTTCGCTGCCTTCACGCGCAATGGCCACCACCACCAGCAAAGCCATACCCCACCAGCGCGAAGCCTGAGCGTTGGCGGCCAGCCCCGTTTCCAGCTCGCGTTTGAGTGTGCGGCCATGCTTGCGCATCCAAAACACCATTTGCACTATCAGGCCACAGGCCAACAGCATCATTGCTATTTGAAAGTACTCATCGCGCCCCTCTTCCAGCCAACTAGCAAAGCCCAACAAGGTCGCGCCCAGCAATACCGCTGCTAGCAAGCCGCCTGCTACCCCTGCCCACAGGTATTTACGCCCTGCGGCAAAATCGGGGTTTTGCTTTAGCCACGCAAATAAAATCCCGATAACCAGCAACGCCTCGATGCTTTCGCGCCACACAATAAAAGCCACTTGTTCAAGCATGATAATTCCTTACCAAAAATAAAACGCGCCGACCCAGCTTAAAGTTGGCACAGCGAGTGTCGCAAAAAAGAAAATACTGGTGAGTACTTGGCGCGGCCAAGTCACTTCGTAACGCTTGAGCAAGCGCCACAACAGTAAGCCACTCCACAACAGCGCCAACACCAACAGCAGCGCGCGCGTTTGCGGCAAATAAGGCAGCAAAATGCCGTCTTGGCGCAGCTGGTTTAAGGTGAGCATGGACAGCCCCAAAAACACCGAAATCCCGCCCATAGGCGTGAGTGCCAAGGCCAAATGCCAAAAAGGCACCGTGCCAGACGCCCAGCGCGCCAAGGCCAAAATCCCCCACTGCACTAGGCCAAAGCCCAAGGCCGCCAGCACTATGTATAAGAAAATACTGAAGCCATCGAGCCAGCTAAAGGCATCGCCCACTTCGGGGTAGTGGGTAAGCAGCCACCAAGGTGCGTTGCTTTCAAACACCCACATCCAGTCTTTATCGATTGCAAGCCCTGCCAAGGCGTTGTTCATCTGCACATAGTAGGGGCTAATGCTCCATTGAAAGGCCGCCAAAGCCACCCCCAACAGGCCAAACAACAAGGTCACCGCCTCCCAGTTCATGCCTTTTTCTGAACTCAGCTCAGTCACGCCAGTCAGCATAGAACGAGGTGTTAAGGCCACCGCATCACGATGGCCGCTGCAACGGCCGCAGCTGTGGCAAGCACCGCTGCCTGCTTGATGCTTCACATCCAGCAGGGGCGGGCAATCCACCGCAGGTACGCGCGCACTTTGCTGCCACACCTCTTCACTGACTTTAAAATGCACAGGCGCTAAGCGCGCTAAAAGCGCAAACACGCCATTGGCGGGGCATAAATAACGACACCACACGCGCACGCCACGACCATACAAAAAGCCAATCACCAAGGCGGCAATGCTTGAGCCGCCTAAAATCAGCAGCACAGGCTTGGGGTATTCGTAAATACTGGTGAGCTGACCAATGAGGGTGGTTAAAGAAAAGGACACAAAGGGCCAGCCGCCCCAGCGTAACCAACGCGGAATTTTTAGCCCTAAACCACGACGACTAGCAAACTCAGATACCGCACCCTCTGGACAAAAAACCCCACACCACACCCGCCCCATCAGCATCATCGACACCATGACAAAAGGCCACCAGATGCCCCAAAAAGCAAACTGAGCAAAGCGGGTGAGATTGTTCCATAGGTGCTCGTCTTCGGCAGGCAGCGGCATCAGGGCGGGTGCAATCACTAAAAATGCATAAACCGCCACCACAGTCCATTGCGTTGCAAGGATGAGGGAGCGGTATTTGACCATGCCATCGCCGAGTTTTTTTAGCCAAGGCTCGCGGGGGGCTAGGATATTTTTCAGCGGAATCTGCGCGCTGATCTGGGGTTCGGGCATGTTTTACTCCGCCTTAATTACACCATTGGCCGTATCCATATGAAATTCGCCAAAAAACGGGTACTCACCAACTTTAAGCGGCGCGATGATCACTTTGCGCGTCACACCTTCGGCCAAAATCAGCTCTTTGCGCAGCGGAATACTCTCAAATTCCTCAGGGCCTGGGCCTTCATTGGTGACCACCAAGCGAATGCGTTTTTTCGCAGGCACGGTAATGACCTCAGGGTAAAAACGCCCAGCTTTGATCACCAGCTTACGCTCCACCACGTCCTCGGCTTGCACCTGCACAGCGGCCAGACTAAAAAGCCCCAAAACCAGTGTTAATAAAAAATGTGCTTTCACTGTCACTCTCTTAAAGCCAAAAAAGCGCCTAAACCAAGCGGCCTAAGCGCCTTGGGTTTTAGTAGTTAATTTGTGTTCTAAGACCAACGACCGTGCTGTCCTCGCCACTGTCGCCACCCAAATGATTGGCGTATTGCAGCGAAGGCGTCAGCGTCACTTGGCTGTTGACAAAATAACGGTAGAAAAGCTCGGTGATCTGCTCGCTGCCTCGGGCGTTGTAGCTAAGATCGATCACGCCGTCGTCATCCAAATCCAGATTCACTACACCTTTGAAATCGTCCGATACTTGCAGCAGACCACAGGCCAAGCCCAAGGCATCGGCGCCGCGATTCCAGTAACTACCACCGAGTTCCACACCCAGTGTTGCGGTTTGATCAACACGCACCTTACCTTCAAGCTGCTGACCTAAACGCGCAAAGATGCGGGTGTAATCGTGCACCTGCTGATCCAGGGACAGCCCTACCCCGATATGGCGGGCCTTACCGCCATCGACATTTTCGCCACGCTCGTTATTCCAAGCATACAGGCGATAGCGTCCTACCATGCCTTGCAGCAAGCGCTGCTCAGTTTCGGCTTGCACCATCACCATGGGTGCGTCCAAAGAGTCGGTAAAACTTGCCCCCTTGCCTGCACCAAAAACGCCCATCGATAAAGTGAAAGATTCAGGCGCAGCACGCTCATTCACATAGGCCAAGCGCAAACCGGGCGTAAAACCAAAATCATCCACGCCAATATCGCCACCCACATCCAAGAGCGGGTTGTGAACTAGGGCTTGATTCATAAAAGAGGCAGTTTCGTCGTCGGAGACGGCATTGCCATCAAAGAACACAAAGGGGTCGATTTTACCGACGTTCAGCTCCAAGCGTTCACGCGACAAGCCAGGGTTGCCACCAATGGGCAAAGGCAGCTTCAAGCCATACCAAGCCTGAGCCAAGAGCACAGTAGAGTCGGAAGCATCAGTGCCTGGGCGCTGAAAGGTCGTCGCGTTGGCCGAAGTAAAGGCGCGATCGGGTGCGCCGACACCTTCACCCTGACCAATACGAAACTGGCCATAAAGCTCAGACTCGGTACTGTTGCCCAAGGTATCCATAGGTACGCTGATTTCGACATCGGCGCGGTAATTCAGCTGGCCACTTTGCTTGGTTGCACCACTGACCACATCCTGAGCCACCATCGTAAGGCCTGCGCCCACGGCTATGCCTTCTAAGCTATCGCCCAAAAGCGCGGCTTTTTTCTGACGGTTAGCCTGAGACTCCACCGCTTTCAAACGCGCCGCCATTTCAGGCTCTTGCGCCGAAATATAAGGCTCATTCAAAGCTTCAGCCATCTCACCTTGCTGCACTTCAAGCTGCTGCAAACGTGCATTTAAGGTTTTAACCTGCTCCTCAAGGCTGGCGCTCTCCGCCGCCCAAGCTTGCCCATGTAAGGCCAAACCCAAGCTTGCCAGCGCCGCATACAAACTGGCTTTCATCCTAGTAGCCCCCTTTCTTACCTATGCCTGAATAGATGAAATCCCACTCCAAGGAGAAAGGCTTAAACCAAGGACGCACCCCCGTTAAGCGGTCGGTATGACGGCCAAAATGCGCGCCACCTTGGTGTTCGGTAGCGGGGTAAATAGTGTATTTCACATGGTATTTGCCAGGGCCAAAAAGCTTGACGTTATCACCGTAGTGCGGACCGTCGCTGGCCACCATCGGCATAAAGTCGCCCGATACTTTTTCGTTGCTGCCTTGCTTGGTGACTTCGTAGCTGACCTTTAGATAAGGAATCCACTCACCTTCGGCAAAGCCATTGGGGTTGATATCCAACGCACGGATATCGGCCTCCATATGCACATCACTTTCTTCCACAGCCTTCATCATGCCCTCGGGTTCCATGCGGATCGGCTGCAAATACACAGCGACAATTTCCATGCCGTTGCGTTGCTCGGGGGTTCCGATGGGGTATTCCAGCGCCTGAGCGCCTAAAGAGAGAGCGAGAGAAAAGCCAGCCAGCGCAGGCAAAGTAAAGCGCATAATGAACTCCTGTTAGTGGGTAAAAGCAAATGATAAGAATTATCATTAATAATAAAAGCTCAGACCTTTTTCTGACAATACTACCCAGTGAGTACAAAATAGCTTTTCTTAAAAAAGTTTACATTTGTATAAAAAACAGACAACTCAATCATCCTCTAAAACCTTGACACCACTAGGCGCACTGCCGCCTTTCTGCCACACTGCGCCGTCGTTGTTTTAGGAAAGAACCATGCAAATTCAATTTATTGGTGCCGCAGGCACAGTGACGGGCTCCAAGTATTTAGTACGCTACGACCGCTACCAGATTTTGATCGACTGCGGGCTGTTTCAAGGCGTGAGCGAGCTTAAGCAGCGCAACTGGGATGCCCTGCCTTTTGAAGCCAGCCAAATTAATGCGGTGCTGCTCACCCATGCCCACATCGACCACTCAGGCTTTTTGCCCGCTTTAATGAAACGGGGTTTTCGTGGCTCGATTTACACAAGCAAGCTCACGCACCACTTATGTAAAGTGCTGCTGCCCGATGCGGGTTTTTTACAAGAAGAAGACGCGCGCTACGCCAATAAAAAGAAATACTCCAAACACGATCCCGCCGAGCCTTTGTACACCGAAGACGATGCCCGCGAAGTCTTAAAGCAATTTAAAAATGTGCGCGAAGAAGAAACGCTGGAATTGCCGGGCGGCTTAACGGCGGTTTTTACGCCCGTCGGCCATATCTTGGGCGCTTGCTCCATTCGGCTTGAATACCAAGGTAAAAGCGTGACTTTTTCAGGCGATGTCGGGCGCTGCAACGATCCCATTATGTACCCACCCAAAGCGCTAAAAGCCACCGATTATCTCATTGTGGAATCCACCTATGGCGATCGCTTACACCCAGAGATCGACGCCGAAAAAACGCTGGCGGATATCATCAATCGCACCATCAAACGCGGCGGCATAGTACTGATGCCCGCTTTTGCTGTCGGCCGCGCTCAGCTGATTTTGTATTACTTATCGCGCTTGATTGAAAAAAAACAGATTCCAGCTGTGCCGATTTTTTTAAACAGCCCGATGACCATTCGCGCTACGCAAATTTTTATGGATGCGCACGAGCAGCATAAGCTCAACCAAGATGACTGCGAGCTTATGGATGAAGTGACGACTTACGTTAAAACCACCGAAGAATCCATGGCGCTGACTGCGCGCAAAGAGCCGTGCTTAATTATTTCTGCCAGTGGCATGGCCAGCGGAGGCCGCGTGTTGCACCATTTAAAAGCCTTGGTCAGCAACCCGCGTAACTGCATTTTATTTATGGGCTTTCAAGCCCCCGGCACGCGCGGCTTTAGCCTAGTCAATGGTGCGGAGAAATTGCGCATTCACGGCGAGGAAAAACCCGTATTGGCGGAAGTGATTAATTTGGATTCACTGTCCAGCCACGCCGATTTTGGTGAAATGCTGCGCTGGCTAAAACAAATGCCTGGCAAGCCCAAAAAAGTTTTTGTTACCCACGGCGAAGAGGACGCTGCCCGCAGCTTACAGCAGCATTTACAAGTCGCCTTTGAGTGGAATGTGGAAGTCGCCAGTTATTTGCAGAAGGTCGATATTTAATCGCCTGTAGGTGATAGGCTAAAACCACGCACTATCTCCATTTGCCTAAGCGCCACCGCCAGCTCTGAAAGATTTTTAGACAAGGTGGTGCTGATTACCATTTTATATTCAAAAAAGAGCTGATCATCGGACACGCGATAGCTCAAATTCACCACTTCAAAACCGTGGCGCGTCATAAACTGTTTGAGCTCTTCTTCGGCCATCACATTATTGCGCGCAAAACTGATCTGGTTGTGCGCGTAATAATGCGCAGGTAGTTTGCGCTCAAACCAACGAAAGACGGACAGCGTACCCAAGGTTAAGACCGTGGCCAAAATGGCAGGAAAATAAAAGCCGATGCCGATTAAAATACCAATGGCAGCGGTCATCCAAATCGAAGCCGAGGTGGTCAGGCCGCGCACCGACAAACCTTCTTTAAAAATCACGCCCGCACCCAAAAAGCCGATGCCCGTCATGATGCCCTGCGCCATGCGCGTGGGATCAGTGCGCACGGTCTCCATGCTGGTTCCAGCGGGCAGCCATTGCCACTGGAACATGGTCACCAACATCAACAAACTGGACGCCAAACACACCAGCGTATGAGTACGAAAACCCGCAGGACGGCCGTGATAGCTACGCTCTAAACCAATAACGCCGCCTGCAACAATGGCGGCCAGAAGATGCACTGTAATCTGAACATTGATGTTATCCATAAGCGCTCCAAGAGCAGAAAGGCTGGCGAAAAGGCCGCACAGTCTAACAGCCTTGAGCGGCTTTTCCAGACGCCACTGCCATTATCGGTAGCGGCGCGGCAAAGGCTCCTAGCGGGCGCTGCGGCGAGGCTATTTGGCGGTTAACGCTTTATTGACCGCGCCCAAGATGGCTTCCAAGCCCGCCGACAACGTATCGTTATCCTGAGCCACAGCGGTGTAACGCTTGCCTCCGACGTTGGCTTGGATGAAGGCCATGGCCTCGGCATTGGTACCTGCCCCCAAAGCCTGCTCATCGAATTGCACCACTTGCACTTCCAAGCCTGAAACATGATGCATGGCGTCGGCAAAGGCGCTGATGGCACCGTTGCCTTGGCCTTGCACTTTTTGCTCCTTGCCGTTGTGCACTACAGTGGCCTGAATCTTATGATTGCCATCCTGTTTGTCCAGCTGATAGCCCAACAGCTGATAAGGCCCCCGAATGTCGATAAAGGTGCGGTTGAATACCTGCACGATGTCGGCGGTGGTCAGCTCGCCGCCCTTGGCTTCGGTGGCTTGTTGCACAGGTGCGGCCAAGTCAATTTGCATCCAGCGCGGCAAAGTAATGCCCAAGTATTGCTCCAACAAGTAGCTCGCCCCGCCTTTGCCCGACTGACTGTTGACGCGAATCACCGACTGGTAATTGCGGCCAATATCCTGAGGGTCGATGGGCAAATAAGCCACATCCCAGAATTCTTCTTCCTCTTGCACGCTCAAGCACTTGCGGATGGCGTCTTGGTGGCTGCCTGAAAACGCGGTGTAAACCAGCTCGCCAAACCAAGGGTGGCGAGGGTGGGTTTTGATCTGAGTACAAGCCTCAGAAGTGGCGATAATTTCATCGGCAATGCTCAAATCCAGCTTGGGGTCGATGCCGTGAGCGTACAAATTCATCGCCACCGTCGTGATGTCCAAATTGCCCGTGCGCTCGCCGTTGCCCAACAACGTGCCCTCTACCCGATCCGCGCCCGCCAACAGCGCCAGCTCGGCCGTTGCTACGCCGCAGCCACGATCGTTGTGCGGGTGAAGACTGATGATGACGCTGTCGCGCTTGTTGACGTTGTCGCAGAACCATTCGATTTGGTCGGCGTAGACGTTCGGGGTGGCCAATTGCACGGTATCGGGCAAATTTAAAATAATCTTGCGCTTGGGCGTGGGTTGCCAGACGTCGATCACGGCGTTGCACACTTCCACGGCAAAATCGACCTCGGTGGAGGAAAAGCTTTCAGGCGAGTATTCAAACACCCAGTCGGTTTCGGGGTATTTGCGCGCTTCTTCTTGCACGCGCTTTGCCCCATAAATCGCGATGTCGGTGATGCCTTGTTTGTCCAACTTGAACACTTTTTCACGCTGCACGCGCGAGGTGGAGTTGTACACATGCACCACGGCGCGATGCACGCCTTTTAAAGCTTCAAAACTTTTGACAATCAAATCTTCGCGCGCTTGCGTCAACACCTGAATGGTCACGTCTTGAGGGATTTGTTTTTCTTCGATTAACCAGCGCACAAAGTCGTAGTCGGGCTTGGAAGCCGAAGGGAAACCCACCTCTATTTCTTTAAAGCCCATTTTCACCAACAAGGCCCACAAGCGCTGCTTTTGCGCCACGGTCATAGGCTCGATCAGGGCTTGGTTGCCGTCGCGCAAATCCACCGAGCACCACACGGGCGCTTGGGTTAAGGTTTTGCTTGGCCAGCGACGATTGGGCTTTTGCAACACAGGAGCGGGGCGGTATTTACGAAAATCGAAAGACATAGGGCACCTTCATCTAAGTAGTATTGGGCTTTTTGATGTTGGCTATCTTACGGGGGATGGCGCGCAAAGTGCTTGCGAAGATGCCTGTATTTTCTTACCGCATTGGCATTTAATACCAATTAAAATTAAAACATTAGTCATTTATGCTTTTTATAAATACAAAGCTTTGTTATCTGTCACAAAAGCGTAGAATCGCGCAATAAAATAAGTACTTTAAACAAAGAGGCGCTATGGATCGTATCGATTTACGCATTTTGCAGCAGCTGCAACTGGATAGCAGCCTGACCAACCAAGAGCTGGCGGATCAGGTTGGATTGTCACCTTCGCCTTGTCTGAGGCGGGTAAAAGCACTGGAAGAGCAAGGCCTCATCGAAGGCTACCGCGCGCATTTAAACGCCAAAAAACTGGGGCTGGACTTGCAAGCGCAAGTCTCCATCAGCTTGGATAAGCACACGCCTGAGCGTTTGAGCCATTTCGAGCAGGCGGTGGCAGGCTGCGAGGAAGTGCTGGAGTGCTACCTGATTACAGGCCAAAGCGCGGATTACATTTTGAAAGTACTGGTCAAAGATATGCAGCATTACCAAGAGTTTTTGCTCGGCACGCTCACCCGCATCGAAGGGGTCACGGGCGTGCACTCCAGTTTTGTGATGCGCAAAGTGGTCGATCGCTCGGCCTTGCCCTTACAATAGTGCCCCAGATTTTAAAAGGTAATTTTATGAGCAAAGCATCCCAAGGCGGCTTGGTCTATTCCACGCAAACAGGGCGTATATGCCCAGACTGCCGCGAAGCCGTGGCACAATGCCACTGCCACGAGCCCAAGCTCCCCGCAAGCGATGGCACGGTAAAAGTCAGCCGCGACAGCAAAGGCCGAGGCGGCAAGGTGGTCACCTTGATCAGTGGCGTACCGCTTTTAGGTGAGGAGCTGAAAAACCTTACCAAAGAGCTGAAGCAAAAATGCGGCGTAGGCGGTGCTATCAAGGACGGCGTTATTGAAATCCAAGGCGAGCAGCGCGAACTGGTGGCTGCCGAGCTTACAAAAAAAGGCTTTAAAGTCAAAAAAATATGAACGACGAAGATTTTATGCGCTTGGCCTTGGTGCAAGCGCAACAGGCTTATGCTTTGGGCGAAGTGCCCGTCGGTGCGGTGGTGGTACAACATGGGCAGGTGATAGCCACAGGCTTTAACCAACCCATAAGCAGCACCGACCCCAGCGCCCACGCCGAGGTGGTCGCCCTTCGCCAAGCGGCCAAGCAGCTGAATAACTACCGTTTACTGGATTGCACTTTGTATGTGACGGTCGAGCCTTGCACCATGTGCGCGGGCTTGTTAATTCACAGCCGCATCGCGCGCGTGGTCTTTGGAACCACCGAACCCAAAGCAGGAGCGATGGGCAGTGCGCTGAATTTACCTGCGCAGCCTTTCTACAACCATGTATTGAAAGTGGATGGCGGCGTGCTGGCCGCACAATGCAGCCAGCTGATGTCGGACTTTTTTGCCAAGCGCCGCGAACAGAAAAAAGCCCAACGCCCAACTCCCAACACCTAACGCCCTACACCTAACGCCCTACACCTAATGCCCTACGCCTAGTGGTGATGGCCGCCTTCGCCGTGGACGTGGCCATGCGCCAGCTCTTCGGCAGAGGCATCGCGCACCGCGTCTACTTTCACGCTAAAGCGCAAGTCTTTGCCTGCTAAGGGGTGGTTGGCATCCACTGTCACTGTGGTTTCATCCACTTCGGTGACGATCAGGCTCACAGGTCCGTGTTCGGTTTGGGCGGTAAAGGCCATGCCAGGCTCGATTTGATCCACGCCTTCAAAAGCGGCCATCGGCACTTGCTGCACGCGCTCGTCGCTGTAAACGCCGTAAGCATCGGCGGCCACGACAGTCACTTCCAGCTCGTCGCCTGCTTTTTTGCCTTCCAGCGCTTTTTCAAGGCCAGGTATGATGTTCTGGTGGCCGTGCAGATACACCATGGGCGCACCGCCTTCGGAAGAATCAATAATCTCGTTACTGTCTACATCCACTACTTGGTAATGAATGGTCACCACTTTGTTTTGGCTAATGCTCATAGCAATCTCTTTATTGGCTGGATTTTAGGGGGTGGCAGTAAAACACAGAAAGCCGCCAAGGCCAATCTTGGCCTACTGCGGATAGCCCGTAATATCCCGAATGCTGTGGTACAAGGGCTGCATGTGCTTGTACATCTTTTGATAGACCTCTTTATACAAGCGATCGTAGAGCAGCTTTTCGCCCACACGCGGCTCAAAGCGCGCCCCAACACGCGTCATGCGTTTAATGGCCGTATCAAAGTCGGGCATCAAGCCCAAACCTACGGCGCAGTCCATCGCCGCACCCAAGCCCGAGGTTTCGTAGGTATGTGGGCGCTCGGCGGGCAAGCCAAAAATATCGGCGGTCAGCTGCATGGCGGCATCACTTTGTGAGCCACCCCCTGCCACGCGCAGGGCGTGCATTTTTACCCCTGAGCGGCGTTGCAGCGTTTCACTGCCTTCGCGCAAGGCATAGGCCAAGCCTTCTAAAATAGCGCGATACAGGTGCGCACGCGTGTGCACATCGCCAAAGCCAATCACCGCTCCCTTGGCTTCAGGGCCAGGCTCACGGTCGCCTGGGCTCCAGTAGGGTTGCAACATCAGCCCCATTGAGCCTGCGGGTACGGAATTAACCAGCTCATCAAACAAAGCCTCAGGCTCGACCCCACGCTCCAGCGCCAAATGCTGCTCACGCAGGCCAAACTCGCGCTTAAACCAGCTCACCATCCAAAAGCCGCGATAAATCATAATTTCGCTACTGTAGGTATCGGGAATGGCAGCAGCATAGGCGGGCATAAAACGCAGCGGCTCAACGTACTTAGGCATGGTGAGATTGATGGTGGCGGTGGTGCCGTAGCTCATGCAGCCCATGCCTTTTTGTGTGCCACCTGCGCCTAGGATTTCACAGGCCTTGTCCGAGGCCGCCGCCTGCACAGGCGTACCCTCAAGCAAGCCCGTATGACGGCTGGCCTCGGCCTGTATGGTGCCTAGGTGTGCGGTGGGTTTAACCAGCGCCACCATCTGCTCAAGGCGCAGGTCAGGCGGCAGCATTTTCCATTTTAAATCGTGCTTACCCGCCCAGCGGTGGCGACGATAATCAAAGGGTAAATAGCCCACTTGGCTGCCGATGGAGTCTTTAAACTGACCCGTCAGGCGAAAGTTCAAATAGCCCGACAACAGCAGGTATTTGTGGGTTTTATGCCAGACATCGGTTTGATTTTGCGCGATCCAGTTGGCCTGAGCTTGCTCACGAAAACTTTTGGCAATCGCTGTCGCCCCCGCCAAAGGCAAGAGCGTATCCCACAGCCAGCCCATCGAACCTGAAGCGTCGGCATGACGCTGATCCAGCCAAATAATGGCGGGGCGCAACGGCTTGCCGTTTTGGTCCAAGTTAATCACCGTACCGCGCTGGGTGGTGACGCTCACCCCCGCGATTTGCTCGGGCTTTACAGGCGACACCGCCCAAAGTTTGGCGCACGCACGCCCCAACGCCTGCCAAAAATACTCGGGGTCTTGCTCGGCAAAGCCAGGCTCGGTCGAAAAATACGGCTCGATTTCTTCTTTGCCCTTGGCCACCAAATTGCCATCTAAGTCAAAAATCAAGGCGCGCACGCTTTGCGTGCCGTTATCGATGGAAAATAAATACTGCTTCTGGGTCATGTTGCACTCACAGAGGCACGGCGTAGTGCCGTTGCCAGATGGCTTGGTAACGCGTCCATTCTTGGAAAAAGGTCTGGGCATTCCAACCTAAAATCTCTTGGCACAAAGCCGCCAAAGCTTGCTCCAGCTCTTGTGCGCCCTGCGGCAACAATAAGCCTAGGCGCGTACGTCTAAGCAGCAAGTCATCCAAGTGCTGCACCGCCTCGAAGGTAAGTGCCCACTTCAGCTCGCCCCATAAGGTATCGGTATTGGCCACAGGCTTGGCCTCCAAGGCGGCCACCGTTAGTGCGTGCTCACCATACTGGCCTAGCAGCCTTTGCCAATGACGGTGTTTTAACCCTTGTGGTTTATGCAGCTTCGGCATGGAAAAGAGGGTGCTGGCGGCGCCTTTTTTTACAGGTGGCAAATAGCGCTGCGCCTGCTTGAGCACATCCAAGGCAATCAAGCGAAAGGTGGTCAGCTTGCCGCCTGCGACGCTCAGCACGCCGCCGTCATCCCAAATCGCGTGTTCGCGCTTTTCTTTGGACGGGTCTTTGTTGCTGCCCGCCACCACAGGGCGCACGCCTGCCATGCTGGCTTGAATATCCTCAGGGCGAAGGTGCGCATCAGGCAAAGCGCTGTTGACGGCTTCCAGCAAGTAGGTCATTTCCGCCGAGCTGATGCTGGCCTCGGTGTTTAAATCGTCTTTGTGGTCAAGGTCGGTCGTGCCTATCACTGTCATGCCCTGCCACGGAAACACAAACACAGGGCGCTTATCTTTGGGGTGAGCAAAAGACAGCGCACAGGCCACAGGCAAACGCCAAAACGGCAGCAGCAAATGGCTGCCGCGCAGCGGGCGCACCACCGCCTCTTGGCCAAGCTGGGCGCGCAGTTTATCCGTCCACGCCCCTATGGCGTTGATAACTACTTTGGCCTGTAACGGATAGCGCTCACCACTTGCGACATCCTGCACCTCGACACTAGGCAAAGCGCCGCCCTGCACTTTTTGCACCTGCATGTAATTGAGCGCCCAAGCACCTTGGCTCTTGGCTTCTTGCAGCACGCGCAGCACCAAGCGCGCGTCATCGACCACGGCATCGGCAAAACGGGTAAGACCCAAAAGACCTTGGCTTTTTAGCCCACCCACCCAGAGCGCGGCGTCTTTTGCGGCGTAAAACTCGTGATTTTGCTTGCCTGCCATAAAGTCGTACAGCGCCAAAACCTTGCTAAAAAGCGCAGGGCCTGGAAAGCCACCTTGGTAATGCGGCATAACAAAATGCAGGTTTTCGACCAAACCGGGTGCTTCCTGTAGCAAGCGCTTACGCTCGCGCACCGCATCCAAGGTCAGCTTAAAATCGCCTGAGGCCAAATAGCGCAGCCCACCGTGAACCATTTTGGACGAGCGGCTGGACGTGCCCCAGGCAAAATCGCGCTGCTCCAAAAGCAGCACGCGCCAGCCGCGCTTGGCCGCCTCCAGCGCCACGCCCGCCCCCGTAATACCACCACCTACGACTATCACATCCCAGTTTGCCTGCTTTAGCGCCGCCACAGCCTGTGCGCGCACAACGGGTTGAGCCAAACTCATAGACGCTCTCTTACAACAAAGTACCAGGATTCATGCGGGCATTGGGGTCAAACTCACTGAGCACCGAGGCGATGGCCTTGATGCCCAGCTCGCCTTTTTCCACCGCCAAATAGGGTGCGTGATCTTTGCCCACGCCATGCTGATGGCTGATGGTGCCGCCGTTTTCAACGATGATTTTCGAGGTGCTGCTTTTTTCCATCGCCCAATAAGCCAAGGTGTCGGCATAGCTTGCGCCATTGGCAAAAATATAAGTGGTGTAAATGCTGCACCCTTGGTTGTACATGTGCGACAAATGCGTAAACACATGCACCTTTTTACCCTGCGTCTGCAAGCCTGTACGCAGATTGTCTTCAATTTTATTGAGCAGGCTATCGACGTTATCCCAAGTGGTGGCGGTTTCCAGCGTATCCACGGCATAGCCAAGCTGCCACAAAGCCTCACGCAAATAAGGCATGGCAAAACGCTTTTCTGCCCATTTGTTGCCCAAATAAGTGCCCGTATACAGGCCACCGCGCGCCTTGATGACTTGGCGCGCTTCTTTCAAGGCCGTTTTGCACTGCGCCTTGCTGCCCGTAGTGCCAAAGGTCAGCATGCACTTACCCGTTTTGATGCCAAAAAAGCCCACCGCCAGCTCCAACAGCGCGATTTGTTTGGGGTGGCCTGCCAAGGCCAGCTGAGTTTCGGTTTCGATGGCGTTACTGACGCGCAACATCGACAAGCCAATGCCGCGCTGCTTGAGCTCACGCGCACAATTGCGCGCCGCCTCCCAAGAAGGCAAAAAAGCCACATGAAAGCTTTCTTGCGCGGGCAAGGGCGTAACGCGTACTTTAACCTCGGTCAAAATCCCCATGCGCCCTTCACTGCCAAGCACCATCTCGCGCACATCAGGGCCTGCCGATGAAGCAGGAAGAGCAGGGATATCCAAAGTGCCGAGCAAGGTTTCCATGCGCCCGCCTGCAAACAGCTGTTCGATACGGCCATAACGCAAAGACTGCTGGCCACTGGAGCGGCTGGCTACCCAACCACCCACAGTAGACAGCTCAAAAGACTGCGGAAAATGCCCAAGGGTAAAACCCTGAGCGCGCAGCTGCTGCTCCAGCAAGGGCCCAGGCGTGCCTGCACCAAAGGTGGCAATCTGGCTGGTGACATCCAGATCCAGCAAGCGATTCATGCGCTCAAGGCTAACCGTAAGCACGGGGCGTTTTGAGGCTTTGGGGTTGATATGGCCTGCAACACTGGTGCCGCCGCCATAAGGAATAACCTCTAAATCGTAGCTTTTAGCCAAAGCCAAAAGCTCCGCCACCTGATTGCTGCATTCAGGAAAAGCCACGGCATCGGGAAAGTGCTCAAACTCACCGCTGCGCAGCGCCAGCCAATCGGGCAAGCTTTGCCCACGCGCATAGCGCACGCGTGTTTCGGCATCGGTTTTAATCAAAGGATGCGCCACAGGCAAACGGCTGGGAGGCACTTTTTTACAGACGCTCTCTAGGCTGGCGTCGCCAAGCTTATGCCCGTTGCCAATACGCTGCGCTAAAAACGCCTGCCCAATGGCAGGCAGCGTCATCGCATAGTGCCCATTTCCCCAACCGTTCCACGCTCTCATGGTTCTACCTTCTTGTCGTTATTCGCTGTTGTCGGCCCTAGAGCCTGTGGAGTTTTATGCTACTGGCTTCAAGGAAAAAAGCGTTGCTTAAACTTGCCAAAATTATTAGCATTTTCCGCCATGACTGCACTTGGCCTAGTTTCACCACCCGCCCTTGCCCAATACTTGCGCTTTGCCCAGGCGCAAGGGCTAGAACGTGCATGGCTGCTTGAGCAAATCGGGCTCAGCGAAGAACAGCTTGGCCACGACAACCCGCGTATTGCTGGGGAAAAGCTGCAAGCCCTCATTGCCCTGCTACTCAAGCAAACTGGGCTACCTGTCCTTGGGCTAATCAGCGGCGATTTTGTCGAACCGCACTCCTACAGCGTGCTGGGCTTTATCACCATGAACTGCACCACCTTGGGCGAAGCCATTATGCGCATCGCACCCTTTGAAAAGCTGGTCGGTGATATGGGCACGACCCAAGTACAGGCTTTAAATGACGAAATTCACCTGCACTGGCACTGCACCTACCCCAATGTGCAGGTGCGCGAGCAAATGGTGGATAACGTCTTTGCCTCTTGGATTGCCTACGCACGCTGGCTGGGCAACGCCGATACCGAGCACCCTGTGCGCGTAGAGCTTACGCGCACAGCCCCTGCGCCTGCGTATGCGCATGAATACCAACAGCGCTGGCACTGCCCGGTGCTGTTTAACTGCCCAGCCAACAAAATCATTATCGAAAAAAGCCTGTTAGCGCGTCCGCTGCGCCAGCCCAACCCCGAGCTGCGCCAAAACCTAGAGCAGCACGCCCAAACCAAACTCGCCAATCTGACGCAAAACCCCAGCTTTAAAGACCTACTAACCAGCCAAATACAACAGCTGTTAAATGCAGGCCAGCTTACACAAAACCGACTCGCGCAAAGGCTCAATATCAGCCTGCGCACGTTGCAAAGGCGCATGACTCAAGAAGGCTTGAGCTACCAAAGCTTGGTGGATAACGAAAGAAAAGAACGCGCCTGCACGCTATTGCGCCACAGCGGCAAAAGCAGCGAAGACATAGCCCAAGAGCTGGGCTTTATTGAAGTCACGTCCTTTTACCGTAGTTTTAAGAAATGGACAGGCATGACGCCCGCGCAGTTTCGCAAAGCACCCAGCACAAAATAAAAAGAAACAGGTAAAAGGACGTAAAAAAGGGCAGTCATGCTGCCCCAGAAGGAATTACAAACGGTAGGTTTGAACGCTGCGCGGCATAGAAGGAATGCCTTTACGCGGATTGTTTTCGGCGTCTAAGTTTTCCAGCGCACTCAGATCACTGACAAAAGCCAAATCTTGTAAATGATTGGTGTTTAAATAAAGGCGTTTTAAGGATTTCGCACCACGCAAGGCCGAAGCATCGCCCAGCTGATTGTTGCTGCCATCCAATAGGGTTAAATGCTGTAAATTTTCCAAACCAGAAAGGCTATTAAGATCGTTGGTACTGACATCCAAGTGCGCAAGCTGCGGTAAAGCGGCCAAGGGCTGCACGTTTCGAATATGGTTTTGGGGCACAATTAACACACGAAGGTCATTGAATTGTTCGACACCCTCTAGGTTGGAAATGTTTTTGTTGGTGCAATCCAACAGCTGTAAATTCGTATCTTCTGCGCCTGTTGCGCGCACGCAATCGGCCAAATGCTCATCCGCAAACAGAGAATAATCAATAGCAGAAACCAACTGCACGCCATCGGCCACACTGGCCTGACGCTTTAAAGAGGGCGAGCCTTTACTACAGCCCGTGATGGCTAAGCCTATTATCAGTACAACTGCCAGTTTGGCGAGAGATACATTCATGGTGATGCCTATTAATTATTATTTTTTTAATTCCGTGCCATCGTACCACAAGGGGTTTTACGCAGCTACTTTTTGTTCTTTTTGTTTTTCTTGCAACCCATTGATTTGCAAGGATTTTAAAACTTTACTGGAACTTTAATTCAAACTAGCCGCTGCATCACTTCGCTCTTGCCTAAGTGCGCAGCGCCTATTTACCAGCCTACTGATAAGTTTCAGACCATGTGGGCAAGCCGCCTGCGCCCGTCGCGCCATTTGGCACGCCGTAGTTGGTTTTTCCCGAGTAAATCCCACCGTAAGAGTGGCCAGGGAAATAGTTATTGGGGTGGTTATTATTTTGAGTGGTGGCAATCAGGCCGCCGTCACCGCCCATATTGATCCAAAAGCCTGGCGAGGTAACCTCGGCACTGAAGCCCTGTACTGGCGACCATTGAATGGAGCGCGTGCCCACGCTAAAGAAGAAAGCCTTGGTGTGATCAAAATAGTTGGCCTGTACAGGGAAAAGCTGAGCTTCTTTAGACTGGTTTACCAAGGCGTCTGGGCTAGACACCACTAAGCCCGTCAAACCACCCGTGCTTTTTAAGGTAAGAGTTTTGGTATCCAGCCAGCCGATGGTGCGCACCCCACCCAAGAAGGCCGAAAGCTTAATTTTACCGACGTTCATGCCCAACAACGTGGCATCCACCTCGATATCGGGGCGAATATAACCCGACATCACGTCGATGATGTTACCTAGGTAGCCCCAAGTTTCTTCCGCGCCCGCGCGAAAGCCCACCAGTTTATTATCAGCAAAGGCAAACTCTAAGTAAGGGTTTTCTTGCACAAAGGGCAGAAGCTGGCCGTTGACCACTTGCCCCATGGAGACATGACGCAATTTTACGTCTATGCCACTGTCGGGCTGGTAGCCACCTTCAAATTCAAAAAAACTTTTTTCAAAACCGTGCGAAAGCGCGGACGAAGCATACCCATGCCCTAAGCCTACAGAGCCGCAAGGTTTGGCGGTACAGGCCCAGTTGATGTTGTCGTTGTAGTCCACAGGAATGATGTTGTTGTAACAGACTTTGTTGCCTTCCGAGCCGCCTGTGCAGTTGGTGCCTTCAGGACGCCAGTAACGCCCTAGCGCCAGCTCTTCGACGTTGGCGTTGATCTCTTGGCGCGCACCTATGGTTAAACGCAGCATGCGCAAAGCTTTACCTTCTGGCTGAGCGACGAGCTGTTCTTTTACTTCGTAAATGGCTTGGCCGCTGGTTGCAGAAAGCTCGCCGTCGTCCATAGACTGAAGTGCGTAGCTACTGGCTGCGACAGTAAGAAAAAGAGTCGAAAGTGTTATTTTTATTATGTTACGCATAATAGACCTAATCGATTGCAAAAACGGTCATGGTCGTGCCACCTTGCGTGTTGCCGTACTGCAAAGTGCCGTTGATTTCCAAACCCATAATATATTGATGGCCACTGGTCACCGCGCCTGCGGCATCGCGGGTTACTTCTTTACCTGCACCCAAATACACGCCCTTGGTTTTGAAGTTATCGAAGGTGACTTCTTCGGCCATGGTGGTGACCACCGCGCCGACGTTTTTCTGTGGGCCAAAATCACTGATGTAGTCGGTTTTTTGGTTTTTGTATTCCAAAGAACCCGTGATGTTATCGACAACCAGCCAATAGTGGCCGCCACCTGGTGCTGGGTTTTTATACTGGGCATCGGGGTTGGCATAGCTAATACGCGTACCCTCAGTGAACTCCACGCGATAACTTTGGGTAATGCCCTGCTGGCCATTGGTGCCTTCTAGCTCGGATTCATTCATGGGTTGCATATCGGCATAGGCACCCAAGCTCAGAGTGCCAAGCGCCAGCATGAGAGTGTTTTTTATTATTGTTCTCATCGGTTCAAGTCCTGTGTGGTCATCACCATCCGCTGAATCTCTAAGCCACGAATCTCAATCACGTTTTGATTGGGGATGTTTGGCAGCTTGTTGTTCGGGTTGGCGGCGTTATACAGATCAATCTGCTCGTTATATATCACAGTCCTAGGCACGAAGGCACGGTGTTTGACATCATTTACAGTGGCTTTAACTGTACCCGAAGCATCACGCAGGTACATATCCTCTACACCTGTAACGATTTCTGGGTCGATATTATCGGGCTTGCTGGGGTCGTAGGCGGCACCAAAATTCAAAGACTGCACAAAAATATGGCCCTTTTGCATACGCTGCACCGCCGCTGGGTTATTGGGCAGTGCGGCAATCTCCAGACGCATCTGGGTGCGAAACTCGGTATCCAGCGTCTGAGTTTTCCACTGCCCACGTTTAATTTGCTTAAACTGCACAGTCGAAATGGTCATGGGCTGATCCACGCTGCCCAGTGGGATGTAAGCATCCAAACCTTTGGCCGAAAGCTGGCTACTCACCGCGCCTGCTGGGTCGGCGGTAATACGCAGCTCATCCATGTTTAGGCCCATGGTCATCGCCATCGACATGCCGCGCTTGGGGTCGGCCCAGATCATGTTTTTAGTGCCGTAAAAGCGCGCACCGATGGCATCGGCATAGCCTAGGAAATGGTCATTAAGCCCCGTTTTGTGTGCGTTTTCTGGGGTAATGGCATCCACGCGAAAATGCAGGTCGAACTTGTTGGCGGCCAAGTCCATACGGCTGTCAAAGGCGGCAATTGTATTATTAAACTCTTGGCCTTTGGTAAACAGGTTGCCGACATTGATGTTGGAGCTGCTGCTAAAGAAAGACGCGGGCATGCCCCAAACGTAATTGGTGCCTTGGTTTTCATTGGGGTTGATACCGCCAATGCCACCGCCTGTTAGGTTGGTGGTGGTGTAGGCTTTGCCATTCCAGCTGTTTGCGGGCAAGTTATAACGAAAGAAGCTGCGCTCCACCTGTTTCACATCGCCTGCGGGCCAGCCGGTAATCAAAGCGGTAAAGACATCGCCCTTGTAGTTGGTCAGATCGCCCAGCTTATTGGAAATATAGGGGTCCACAAAGGTGCCGTAAGCACCACCCGTGTGCTCGACACGCCACTGGTAGTCGGCATCGGTTTCACCTGGCAGGCGCGGGATTTCATTGCGCGAACGGTGGAAGCGGTATTCGCTGATGATAACCGCCTCTGGGCCGCTTTCCGTCAGGTTCAGCTTTAGGCTAAAAGCCCCGGGCTGGCCGTAATCGGGCGAATAAATCACCACGTTGTCGTAGGCCGCGCCCAAGCCCTCACCCGAAACATCGCCCAGCTGAGTTTCATCGAGCGCCTGCAAGGCCAGCGCGGGCGCGCTGGCAAACAGGGCAATCAGTACAGCAAGCTTATTTCTTATCATTATTTTGCTCCTGTTTAGTTCCACTTGAACACTCGGTCGCCAGTATTACAGTCGTTACGATTGTATCTATATGTGAACCAATCTAAATAACGACAAACTCGCTCTCCGCCAATTCTAAACTCATTGCCATTGGTAAAGGTAGCCTTGCTTAAGTTATTGGCGGTATTGCAAACCACGGTTGAAGACGTCAATCCATTGATTTGATAGCAATAGGCATTACCATTGCCAGCCCTATTTAGGTAAAGTTGTTTATTAATAAACATCAAATTATCAGGGTTCCACGTCCAACGAGTTGAATCGTTAGTTGTGCAGTTACCTCGTCCACTTTGAGTCAGGCAAGTATCATCGTTGTTATTTTGTAACTGACGATACACCGGCTGCACAGTAAAGGGCATATTCACAGTTACTGTCTCTGAATGAGCCGATGAGCCGTTATTGGTCAGCGTTAAGCGCAGGATGAAGCTGGTATTTACCAGTACAAAGGGCACTTTTACGCTGGCATTGATGATATTGCCATTTGCAAAGTCATAAAGAGTCGAGCCCGTTCCAGCGGTGAACTCTCC
>JBDKHD010000032.1:0-6315 GCA_039797885.1 Pseudomonadota bacterium | reverse complement strand
GGGCGCGTTTATTGTCGCAGTACAGCGCCGAGATACTGATGCGCGCCGCCGAAAAAGCGGTAAAAGAAAGCGCTTTCTTACCCAACGTGCATGAAATAATTAAACGCTGCGAGCAAGATGACGCGCTGAACTTACCCAGCGCTTATGCGGCCTTTATCGAAGCCTGCCGAGCGCCTTCACCCAAGGCCAGCTACGCATGGAGTCACCCTATTATTTATTATGCGGGTGCGGCTTCGGATTGGTTTTTTCTTGCCAATAATAGCGAAGATAAAACCTTCCCCGTATTTGAACGTAATTACGATATTTTGAAAAAGCGCCTAGCGCGCGGCGAGGAAATTACCCTCACTATTCCTCAGGCATTGCCTGAGAAAGTGGAAGTGTATTTACCGAAAGAAGAGAATATAAAAAAAATTCAGGCCATTATAAAAGGGCTATAACTCACGCTTTGAATTGGCTTGCCAGAACTCGCGCGCAGGTACGGGTTTGGCAAAATAAAAACCCTGCACTTCTTCGCAGTGCAGCTGCGCCAAAAACGCCAGCTGCTCGGCATTTTCCACGCCTTCAGCAATAACGCCCAAGCCTAGGTTGTGCGCCATCGCAATGATGGTGCGGGTAATTTGCGCGTCTTCGTTATTTTCTGGCAAATTTTGCACAAAGCTGCGATCGACTTTTAAATTATCTACAGGGAATTGTTTTAAGTAATTCAAGCTGGAATAGCCCGTACCAAAATCATCAATGGCAATGCGCACTTTCAACGCGCGTAGGGCGTGCAACACTTGCAAGGTGTGCTCGATGTTGTCGATCAAAATGCTTTCCGTTAATTCCAACTCCAATTGGTGCGCCGCAATACCCGAACGCAAAATAGCCGCCTTGACTTTGGCAACAAAATTACTGTCTTTAAATTGTCGCGCCGAAACGTTCACCGCAATGCGTTTAAGCCCTTGGCCTTGCGTTTGCCACTGCGCCAATTGCATACAGGCTTGATTTAACACCCAATCACCAATAGGTACGATTAAGCCCGATTCTTCCACTATAGGAATAAACACGATCGGAGAAATCAAACCTTTGTCTGGGTGATTCCAGCGCAACAGCGCTTCTGCGGCAACCAATTCCTGGCTGCTGGCATCAAATTGCGCCTGAAAATACAGCTCCAATTCACCACGATCCAACACATGGCGCAGCTCGTTTTCAAGCTCCATCGCTTGCATGGCTTTTTGCTTCATGAATTTGGTAAAAAACTGCACATTATTTCGCCCTGTTTCCTTGGCATGATACATAGCTAGGTCGGCATTTTTTAACAGCTCTACCGACGTAGTGCCATCCTGTGGGTACAAAGAAACCCCGACACTGCAACCTAAAAAGATTTCTTTTTGTTGGTGGTAATAAGGGCGATTTAATTCCGTGATAATACGCTCTGCCACTTGCTTGGCGGTCGCCAAAGCCTTTTCAGAACTTTCTTGCTCGGCCAAAACCAAGGTAAATTCATCCCCTCCCATACGACAAATAAAATCACGCTCTTTTACACAAAGCTGCAAGCGCATAGCGACTTCTTGCAGCACCACATCGCCAACAGGATGGCCTAACGAATCGTTAATGGGTTTAAATCGGTCTAAATCTATAAATAACAAGGCCACCGACTGCTGATTTTTTTCGGCATTATCTAACGATTTTTTTAATTTATCACTGAGCTGGCTACGATTGGGCAACCCAGTTAAGTGATCGTAATACGCCAACCTGTGTATTTTTTCTTCGGCTAATTTTTTGTCGGTAATATCCGAGATAATAATAATCAAACTTTGTAAATTATTTTTCGCATCTCGAACCGCACTCACACCCGCCCAGCAGGTACGCACCGAGCCATCATATTTGCTATAAAAAATCTCACCCTGCCAATAGCCATCAATCAACAACCTCTCATCAATTTCATCCAAGAAATACTGACTGTGATTTTTAAACGATATAAAAAATGCGGGTCTTTGCCCCAAAATAGCGCTAGGGTCATAGCCCGTAATGTGACAGAAGGCATCGTTAACTTTAACAATGGTTTTATTGGCGTTGGTGATCAGTACACCTTCATTACTGTTCGAGAACACTTCGGCCGCTTGGCGTAACTCTTGCTCCAGCTTGCGCGTATCGCTGACATCACGGCAAATACCAATTACGCCCTGTAGTTCGCCCGCATCATTCCATAACGGGCTGGCTTTTAGCTCCAGTAAAATTTCTCTGCCCTCTTTGGCGATTGCCACAATATCGCTGGTCACAAAGGTGTTGTGCGTTTTGCTGGCCGCACCTTCTTGCATCACTTGGCGTAAAACCTGTTTAACGTCGTTCATCACCAAGGCGATATCGCGCTTACGAAATACGGTTAAAACGCCCTCGCGCAATAACTCATCGGGCTTATAGCCCAAAATCGCTTCCACCGAGGAGCTGACAAAGTTAAAGGTCATATTCATATCGGTTGCCCAAATAATATCGCTGATATTTTCAGCCATCAGGCGATAGCGGCGTTCCGATTCTAAAATTTGTTCTTGCTGCTCTACTTCGTCGGTTACATCACGCACAGTGCCGATATAAGTTTCCACCAATCCTGACGCGTAAAAAGAAAATGGGGTGTCACGAAATTTTAAAATACGAAGACTACCATTGGCATGACAAAAACGTGCCGTTGCCTCATTAATCTCCCCTACTTTTAAACTTTGTACCTTGGCTGTAACTGAAGCCAAACGATCCAGCTCACCTTCATCCATATAAAAAGTCCAGCCAGTTCGATCGGAAAAATCTTTGCCATAACCCAACAAATAACCAAGATTACGATTGCGATAACGAACGGAACTCTTTCCTTCTTGGTCGATATGGCCGATATAAATAATATCGGACATTGAATCCATGATTTTTGACCAAAATGCTTCGCGATCACGCATTTTTTCGACGCTGATTTTCTTTTCAGTGTTGTCCATAAAGCTTACCAGCGCCTTATTATCCATTCCTGTACGCAGGCTGATTGTTACCCAGATAAAGCGTTCTTCATCTAGGAAGGTTTTTATCGGCATTTCAAATTCGACCGTAGAAAAGCCCAAGGAGTAACCGCGCAACAACTGTTGCACCAATATTTTTTGTGCCTCTGCATTTCTTTGAAAAAAATCTTTAATAAAGCGCTCTTTGCTTTTAACTTGAAAAATTTTAATTGCGGCACTGTTGGCATCGACGACTGTGACCAGTGATTGATTATGAAGATCAGCAATGCTCAATAAAAAATGGCCAATACCGGCTTCTTCAAACAAAATCTTATACCGCTCTTGGCTGCGCATTAAATCCATTTTGGCATTTTCTGCGGCGCTGACATCGCGCAAAACCCAAGTGACGCCCTCTAAAGTATCGCCCTCATACAAGGGGTGTGACGACTGCTCATAAAGCTGCGCGCCTCGCGCGGTGACTATCGCCAAAAGAGGTAAATTGTCCTTTGTTTCTAGCAAGCCTTTTTCATCGAAATTTCGACACCATTGCGCTTTGCTATCAGGCCAAGCTTCCAATAAAAACATGCCAACTGCTTCATCGGTAACTCCTTGGTTTTTTAACACCTCAGCAGCTTTCGCATTAACATAAACGATGCGCCCCATGGTGTCGGTAAAAATAAGAACATCGTCGATGGCGTTTAGGGCTTTATTTGCGCGTTTTTCAATTGAACGGCGCATTTTATGGGCTTTTTTGTAGGCTTCGTCCTGCACTTTTAAAATGCGCCATAAAATACCGCTAATAAAAATAAAGAAGGCCAGTATCAAGAGCGGCTGACGAACAAACGGCCAATATTGTTGATAAAAAGTTTGTGGAATAGGTAGCGCAACAACATCAAGGTGGGTGGCTGGAATGTGCGTGCGATAAATAACCAGATGATCATTGTGTTTATTAAATTTTGGTTGATTGTCTGAGTTTATAAAAAAGTTTTCTCTCATGCTGACGGTATCAGTGCGCGTATCGATAAGCAGCATTTCAAATCCGTTAAAGCGCCCTTCGTAAATAATGCCAGCGAGCTTATCGAAAGAACGACGCACCACCAAAAAGGTTTTTTTACCCGCATTGCTAATAAAACTGTTATAAAAATAAAAACCACCTTGCTTGCCATAGCGCAAAATAAACATACCCTGGTCTTTATCAAAACTAACAATGTTTACCCAAGCGTCGATATTCTCATTTTCATCCAAAGCCTCACCATCAAAGGCCAAAATTTTACCTTCATCACTAAGTAAAGTGTAGCCCGTGAAATTAAACATGGAGTCTTTCATCTCTTGCCAAAGCTCAGCCTTTTTATTGGGCTTGCTTGCTATTACATCGCTCATAAGCTCCGAGTGGCTACGCGAAAACATCCAATTGGCTTGATGACTGGCTTGCGCCAACAGCCCAGACTGCTGGGCAAAGTTATTCAGTGTGGTGCGCACTTCGTTATTAAATAATTTTTGATTTTGCTGCCACGCATTCCACCCTGTAACAAACAAAATAAGCATTAAAAAAAGCGTGCTTAAAAAAAACAGCGGAAAGTTCAGTCGAATATAGGGTTTGGCTCTAACAGGGTCGGTGGCTGCATCGATACTGGGCATGGCTATCTACAAAAAGAGAAACAAAGGCGCTGGCAGTATAGTCCGATTCTGTATTTTGAATGAAGCCTTGTGTTTTCCTCTTTCCGCGCCAGCTGTGCTTGCTAATTGCAGCCCTTTTGAGTAGCTTTGCCGCCAACTTTTTTGAGGATCTCAACATGGCTCAGTATGTATTCACCATGCACCGTTTAGGCAAGATTGTTCCGCCTAAACGCCAAATTTTGCGCGATATTTCGCTGTCTTTCTTTCCCGGTGCCAAGATCGGCGTACTGGGCTTAAACGGCTCTGGTAAATCCACCTTGCTTAAAATCATGGCAGGTTTGGATACCGATATTATTGGCGAAGCGCGCCCTCAGCCTGATTTAAAAATCGGCTACCTGTCACAAGAGCCAGAGCTGGATCCGGCCAAAGACGTGAAAGGCAACGTCGAAGACGGCTTGCGTGAGCTGATGGACGCCCGTGCAGCATTAGATGCCGTGTACGCCGCCTACGCCGAACCCGATGCCGACTTTGACAAGCTAGCAAAAAAACAAGGCGAGCTGGAAGCCCTGATCGAAACCGCAGGCGGCCACGATGTCGATCGTCAAATGGAAGTGGCTGCCGATGCGCTGCGCCTACCCGCTTGGGATGCCGATGTCACCAAACTTTCTGGAGGCGAGCGCCGCCGTGTGGCTTTGTGCCGTTTGCTGATGTCCAAGCCCGATATGCTGCTCTTAGATGAGCCTACCAACCACTTGGATGCCGAATCCGTGGGCTGGCTGGAGCAGTTCCTCGATGAATACCCAGGCACTGTGGTGGCTATTACCCACGACCGCTATTTCCTAGATAACTGCGCGCAGTGGATTTTGGAGCTAGACCGTGGCCATGGCATTCCTTATGAAGGCAACTACACCACTTGGCTGGAAACCAAAGAAGCGCGCTTAGCGCAAGAAAAGAAACAAGAAGAAGCGCACGCTAAAGCCATCGCCCACGAGCTGGAATGGGTGCGCAAAGGCGCGCGTGGCCGCCAAGCTAAGAGCAAAGCGCGTTTAGCTGCCTTCGAGGAAATGAACTCACGCGAATTCCAAGCGCGTAATGAAACCAACGAAATCTACATTCCACCTGGCCCACGCTTGGGCGACAAGGTGATCGAGTTCCATAACGTCAGCAAAGCCTACGGCGATCGCGTGTTGATCGATGACCTAAGCTTTACCGTACCCGCAGGCGCAATTGTCGGCATCATCGGTGGTAACGGCGCAGGTAAATCCACGTTGTTCCGCATGATTGCTGGCGTAGAGCAGCCTGATACCGGCAAGGTGGTCATTGGCGAAACCGTTAAGCTGGCCTTTGTTGAACAGCTGCGCGACCAGCTCGATGACAAAAAAACCGTGTGGGAAGCCATCTCTGATGGCTTGGATATGCTCAACATCAATGGCAAGGAATACCCCAGCCGCTCTTACATTGGCCGCTTTAACTTCAAAGGCGGCGACCAGCAAAAACGCGTGGGCGAACTCTCAGGCGGCGAGCGTGGCCGCTTGCACTTGGCTTACACATTAAAACAAGGCGCGAACGTGCTGCTGCTTGACGAACCGTCCAACGACTTAGACGTAGAAACCCTGCGCGCGCTGGAAGAAGCCATCGACGCTTTCCCAGGCACTGTGATGGTGGTATCGCACGACCGTTGGTTCTTAGACCGCATCGCCACCCACATTCTGGCCTATGAAGGTGACTCGAAAGTGACCTTCTT
>JBDKHD010000031.1:0-11251 GCA_039797885.1 Pseudomonadota bacterium | reverse complement strand
AAAACGCATGGCGCTGGCGACGGTCGCGGCTCGCCACGCTTTGGCTTCTTGAGCCGAGGGTTGGTATTTGTTGTAAGCCAAGATGGCGGCATAGCCTGCTTCGACGGCTTTTTCATATTGCGGGTATTGATAAGCCACAATTTCGTAATGGTCTTTGGCTGTGGGGTAATCGCCTAATTCAAAAGCAATTTCGGCATTGAAGAAATGCGCTTTGACCGTATCTTGGGCTTCTGGGAAGCTGCGGATGTATTCGTTATACCAGCGTTCAGCTTGTTGCAGGCGTTCGTTATGATCTTTAGCCTGCTGAGTATTTTGCCCCCAAGCATGGTAAAAGCTGGCCATGTCCCAAATGTACACACCTAAGCTTGCGGTTAAGGCTGGATGCAGTTCGGGGTGGGCTTGCCAGTAGGCGGTGCCCACACCAAAAAGCGCCACATAGTGCTCTTTGTGGCGGCGCATCAGCTCGGGATAACGGGCTTTTTTGTAGCCTTCAATCAAACGTTCGTAAAAGCTGGATGAGCGCTTATCCAGTGGGTAACGCAGTACAAAGGCACGCAAAGTCGAAGCAGCGCTGCGATGAAACTCGCGCTCGTAATACAGGCCAGCTAAACGGTCGTAGATACGATATTCATAAAACCGCGCACCGTGAATGGCAAAGAATTTTTCAATTTGTTCCCAATCGCCCATTTCGGCAAAGGTGACAGCCATAATGCGCAGCATGTCATCGCGCAGCTCTAAATTGCCGCCCGTGGCGTTTTCAAGCGCGTCTTCATTGGCAAACTCTTCATCTAGGACGCGCGTAAAAGCCAGTAAGCTGGCTTCGTTTTGCTGTTGTTTGAATAGCGTCCAGCCAAGCAAGTACCCCGCACTGACGTAATAGTCGTTGCCATCGCGGCCTTTGGTGATAAGGCGCTCATAGGCTTTAGCGGCTTCGGGATAGTCGCCGCTGGCATAGAGCAATTGCCCCAAGCGAAACTCACTTTCAAGGTAATAATCCGATTTGGGAAATTCCTGTGTGAGTCGTTCCAGCGTGGTAATTGCCAACATGACTTTGCCAACGAGCGCATAGGCCTTAGCCAGTTGGTAGAGCAAGCTGTCGTTATCGCGGCGATCAGGATAACTACTGAGTAAGGCTTCGTAGTCGTTGATTGCGGCCAAGGCATTACGCTTTTCGCTGTGGCTGGCCGCGTCTTCTTGGCCATTATCGGCGAGGCGTTCTTCGTATTGCAGCTTAAGTGCCGCAATGCGATGGGCGACGCGAATGCGTAATTCAGGCTCGTGAGCCACATCTAAATAGGCTTGATAACGGTTTAAAACCTCGGTGTGGTCTACTTGTACGTTGGAGTTTGGCAGGATGCGCAAAGGTTCAGCAGGAATATCCGCCAGGGTTGCAGGTGCTTTGCCCGAAACCGCAACGCAAGCCGTTAATAACAGCGGCAGTATGGCCAACAGCAGAAGTCTCATTGCTCACCTCCTTTGCTGGCCGCCAATTGCGTTTGCAATGCATCGTCATACAGACGCGCTAACGCTAAACGAGCCTGAGCTTGATAGCCAAGAAGCTGGTTTTTTTGCGCATTAAGCGTATCGGTCATTTGCACGAAAAGTGCTTCCTCTTGGCTTTGTTGAATTTCTTTAACCTGTGCTTGCAGAGCCTGAACTCGGCTTAGCTCATGAGTGATTCGCGCTTCTAAACCTTGATAGCCCATGGCCGCCCAGGCCAGAGCCGTTTCACTGTGCGCCAGTTGCTCATGTAGGCTATCCAGTGTTTGTGCCAATTCAAAAAACCCTTGATCGGCAAAAAAACTGCGGGCAGGCTCTTGCTCGTACATTTGCCACAGCATTACCCCACGACTGCGCCGCCAGCGCTCTTTGTATTGGCTCAAGTTGCGCGTGGGGGTGTTTACTTGTTGCAAGTCTTTAACCAAGGGCACGACACGCTCTAGATGCATAAGCTGGGCTTTTTGGCGAGCGCTGGCAAAAGCAAAAACAGATTGCTGTTCTTCCAACCATAACGATTCCAATACCGATACCTTTGCCAGCAGTGCAGCGTGTTTGGCTTTGAGTTTCTTTAAACGCTCTTGGCCTTGCATGCGCTCAAAATGCGCATGACGCCCCTGCACGGCCTGTGCCCACAACTCCAGCTGGCGCTGCTGTTTGGTGAGATTTTCGGCCATGCGCTTGCTGTCGTAATGCTCGGCTAATTGCGTTTGAAATGCCGTTTGTGACAACAGCGGCAAAAGCGCCTGACTCATAAGGTCGGGGGCTTCGGTATAAGTGGTTTGCCTGCGCCAACCCCAGTCACCTTGCTGCTGTGCCAGCCAATTTGATAGCCACAAGCGTTGCTCTTTCGGGTTTTCTAATCGGGCTATATCACTGAGAATTTGTTGAACTTTCTGCTCAACATTTTGATAGCTATAAAGTGCCTGAGTGGTGGCGTTCATTAGCTCAAGCGTATGAGGCACCGCAACCAAAGCTTCGACGCTGGCAGGGTGCCAACTTTGGTAGTTTTTCAAAATAACTCGCCACGGCTGCAAAGCTTCGTTGTAACGCGATTGCTCAAGCAGTGCCCAGCCGTATTGCAGCATGGCAGGTGCCGCATAGGGGCTGTCTTGGCGTACCTGTGCCAAGTATTTCTCCGCCTCTTGATGACGTGCCGAGCGCAACATATAGATGCCACCGAGTAGGTTCATACGATCCGTAAGCAGCAAGCCTTGTTCGTTATTGGGAACCGCATAAGGAATCTCATCCATTAACTGTTTGACATCCACGACCGCCGCACGGTTTTCCACCTTAAAGACCAAGAGATTGTGCAGCGCCAACCCTTTCCAGAGGCTGTTGGGTGCCATCAATATGTAAGCCGCTTTGGCATTAGCAAAGCGGTTGTGCGCAACCAAACTGGAGGCGCTTAAATAGAGCGCTTCTTGCCATTGCTCATCATTTAAGGGCGAGACGCGTGCATTGAGCGCATTGGCAATAGTGATGGCTAAGGCTCTGTCATCCCCTAAGGCATGGTAACGTTTGGCTAAATAAAACCACGCCTGCGCAGGAACACTGGCGTCCTTTTGATCGATTTTATTAAAAAGCTCTTGGGCTTGAGCATTTAAGCCCAAGGCCAAATACAAAGTGGCTTGCAGCACATCCAGCGTGGTCGAACTGCTTTGTTCTCGCTGCTGTTCCAATAAGTTCAGTGCCGACTGATAGTCTTCGGTAAGGTAATAGTAGTTAAAGACGCCCAGCCACAAGCCCCCTATTTCAGCCTGTGTATCTTGGGCAACCTTGGGTAGTAGTGCCTCTTGCGCCTGCGTTGCCGCCGTGATGCAAAAAGCCAAAATACAAAGCCAAACCTTGATATTCATGAATTACCAAACTCGCAAGGATGCCGTAGCTTGTTTGCTGTTGCTGTCATCGCGCACAACCACCTCAAGCATGAGCGGCGCGGCGGATTTCTCCACCTCGGAGCGCAGGCTTAGCGTTTGCTCTTGGCCTTGACCGTCTTTGCCTCTTAGCGTGACTTCAATGCTGTGTTTGCCAGGACCTATGTTATCGCTGGCGATAGGCTGCACCGCTCCCATGCGCAAAGCCTGAATTTGTCTTTCGGTATAAATATGGCGAATGGCGGGTAAATCCCCCGCTTTGATATCCAGGGCGAGCGGTTCAAAATATTTGCCGTTGGCTAAGGACAAATAAAAAGCAACCTGAGTCGTCGCAGGGCTAAGCAAATCTTTTTCCAACTGATAAAGCTCTTGATTAAGCTCCAGTACCGCTTTTTTAACCTCGGACACTTCTTTATTGACCTTGGCATCGTCCGACCAAGCACAGGTTGCATGTAGCAGTAATGGTAGTAAGAGGTAAGATAATTTCATGTTATTGACCTTGAGGACGCAGCAAGCTTTGCATCCAAGTAGAAAGGTAAGATTGGGAGTAATTGTGCAGTGCGCGGATAGAACCAAAGAATTGTTGTTCAAGAGTGCCGTCGGGATTAATCAGATACAGCGCAGGCAAAGGCGAAGGCGTTGTCCAGCCTTGCTGCCAAGGATGGGAAACATTCAATACAGGTAAACTTATTCTGGGCGGTTGATCGTCTTTTTGCTGCGACCACAACACCCAAGTGACTAAATCTTGCTGGGCGTAAGATTGCGCCAGAGTTGTAAAATCGTGCAGTTTGCTGTCGCAAGTATCACAGCGATCCAGCACCAGTAACATGACGGGTTTGCCACGCTGTTCCGATAAGCGTTGGCCATAATCGACAAAAGCCGAAGGAATTGAAAAATCAGGAAAGGTTTCACCCAGCTTGAAAGCTAAAGCCTTAGTAGGCAGAGTCAGTAGGAGCAAAGGCAAAGCAATTTGCACAAAGGCAATCATGAGGGCTTGGGGTATGGCATGCCCGGTAAAGCTCGGAATACGCATGTCGGTCTCGCTATCTATTTTTATTATTATCCTGCGTCCGTGCTTGCAGCATTGTGCTACAAAGCACGGGCAATAATCAATCTGAACTTTCGTACCAAAAGCTTATTTGCTGAGGTAGCGCATCGCCTCTTCCAACCCTTTAAGCGTCAATGGGTGCATTTGCTGTTGCACAATATCGCGAATGAGCCCTAAAGAGCCACCCTGCCCCCAGTAATCTTCGGGTGCAGGATTAAGCCACACCAACTTACTAAAATGGTCGGCCATACGCTGCATCCATACCGCACCAGGTTCGTCGTTCCAATGTTCAACACTGCCGCCAACATGAGTAATTTCATAAGGCGCCATCATCGCATCGCCAACAAAGATTACTTTGTAGTCCGGCCCGTACTTGCGCAGGATATCCCAAGATTCGGTGCGCTGATTGACGCGGCGAATGTTGTTTTTCCACACCGATTCATAGAGGCAATTATGAAAATAGAAAGTTTCCATATGCTTAAATTCAGTCTTAGCGGCGGAAAACAGCTCTTCACAAACGCGCACATGCGGATCCATTGAGCCACCGATATCGAAAAACAATAACACCTTCACGGCGTTATGGCGCTCAGGCACCATTCGTATATCCAAGTAGCCTGCATTACGCGCCGTGGAGGCTATGGTGTTATCCAAATCCAGTTCTTCGTGTGAGCCTGTGCGGGCAAATTTTCGCAGGCGTCTTAGTGCCACTTTGACGTTACGAATACCCAGTTGTACGTTGTCATCCAGATCTTTGTAATTGCGCTGTTCCCAGACCTTAATGGCTTTTTTATGGCGCGAGGCCCCTTGCTCTATGCGTATACCTTCAGGGTTAAAACCTTGGCCGCCAAAGGCCGAAGTGCCGCCCGTACCAATCATTTTATTGCCGCCTTGGTGGCGCTCTTTTTGTTCTTTTAATCGCTCTTTGAAGGCCTCAAGCACTTTATCCAAGCCGCCCATGGATTCGATTTTGGCTTGCTCTTCTTCAGACAATAAGCGCTCCAACTCTTTACGCAACCACTGGGCGGGGATGTTGGCCTCATCCATAAAGGCTGGCAAGCTGTCTAAGCCTTTAAAATACGCAGCAAAGGCTTTATCGAATTTATCGTAGTGCTTTTCGTCCTTGACTAAGGTCAGGCGCGCCAAAGCATAAAACTCGTCTAAATCCGCAAAAGCGACACGCTGCTGCAAAGCCTCGACCAAGTCTAAGTACTCGCGAATGGAGCAAGGCACTTTGGCTTGTCTTAAGCTTTGAAAAAACTCAATCAGCATAAATTAGCCCTTACGACGACTCATGAATGCAAGCTTTTCCAGCAGTTGCACATCCTGCTCGTTTTTCAAAAGTGCACCGTACAGAGGCGGAATGGCTTTGCGAGGATCGGCATTACGCAAAACCTCGACCCCAATCTCATCGGCCAAAAGAAGTTTCAGCCAATCGATAAGCTCTGAGGTCGAGGGTTTCTTTTTAAGCCCTGGGACTTTACGCACGTCAAAGAAAATATCCATGGCGTCGCGCACCAAATCAGCCTGTACATGGGGAAAATGCACATCAACGATGGCTTTCATGGTGTCGCGATCAGGGAAGTCGATGTAATGAAAGAAACAACGGCGCAAAAAGGCGTCTGGGAGTTCTTTTTCGTTGTTACTGGTAATTAAAATAATCGGACGCTGCTTGGCGACGATGCGTTCTTGCGTTTCATAAACATAGAACTCCATTTTATCAAGCTCAAGCAGCAGGTCGTTAGGAAACTCAATGTCGGCCTTATCAATTTCGTCAATCAATAGCACAACGGGCTTATCGGCGGTGAAGGCCTGCCACAGCTTGCCTTTGACTATGTAGTTGGCAATATCGTGAACTTTATCGTTACCCAGCTGAGAATCACGCAGGCGAGAAACGGCATCGTATTCGTACAAACCTTGATGGGCTTTGGTGGTGCTTTTGATGTGCCATTGAATCAATTCCGTGCCCAAAGAGCGCGCCAACTCTTCCGCTAGCATGGTTTTGCCCGTGCCAGGCTCACCTTTTAGGAGCAAAGGGCGTTTAAGAGTCATCGCCGCATTAACGGCCATTTGCAGCTCTGGTGTTGCTACATACTGAGCAGTGCCTTGGAATTTCATGAAAGCCTCTGAGTAAAAAAATGCAGAGGCGCAGTATAGGGAGAGGTCTTAACTTTGAAAAGGCTGGTGCTTTTGCGGCTAAGATTTTGACAGGCTGTTCTTTTGCTCTGGATCGATAGCAAAGTCATCGTCTAAGGCGGCCAATCTTTCTGAGCCAGCTTCACCTGCTGCATTGGGTATAGGGATTTCAATCTCACTTTCCCCAGAGAAAGAATCGAAATCCCCAGACATCGATTCTAAGGAATTGCTCAGTTCTTGATCCAAGGCGGCATCGCTGTTATCCACTTCGGGAACGGGAGTACTGGTATCGATATCCTGCTGAATTAAATCCTCAGGCACGGCGCGAGCTACGGGCGCTTCTGCCTCTGTTGCAGCTTTGGCAGGCTCTTTAGTTTGTTTCTTTGCTTTACCACGCAGCAGCCAAAATGCACCCCCGCCAATCACCACTAAGCAGCCACCTGCAATGGCAATATATAGCCACCATGGCACGCCCTCTTCCTCTGGAGCCACTGCAATTTCAGCAGGGGCAGGCTCGGCTTTTGGTGCGAGAGCTTCTTGTTGTTTAGCGTATTCGGCGGCAAGATCTGGCACTTGCAGCTTGGGCTTGTGTGCTTCTTCAGTGCTAAATTCAGCTGCCGGTGCGGGAGCTGCGGCGCTGCCTGGAGCGGCTCGAGCCAAGCCCAAAGGAAAAGTCACACTAAGTTCCTTAGGCTGAAATTGAAAATCCGCACCGCCGTAGAGCACGCCGCGAATGTTTAGTGCAATATGATAACTCCCGGGGCCTAAATCGGCTTTAAGGCGCAATTCCCAATATTTACTGTCTTCGTTAAATTGCAAATGCTGCATTTGCGTCACGCCGTTTGGTGCTTTGATACTGGCATTGATATGGCTTAATGCTGCATCCACGCTGGCATCAGGCTGCACCACCACCAAAAACGTCTCTTCCGCATTCAGTGGTTGTCCCTGTACTTTTAACGGCTCAAGCAAGGAAGCGGTCAACACTTGCTGACGCGTAAAGGTTTTTCCTGTTGCTGACACCTCTATACGATATTCACCTGGCAGGCTGAGCTTGCTTAAATCTTCGCGGTAAATCCCAGATACAGGAATTTGCTCAGACTGGCTGATCACTTTACTGCCAACACGTCCATCGGGAGCCTTAATGGTTAATGTAAAGACCGTATTACGTAAGAGATCGGCGTTATTTACCACTTCATCGTGATTGGTGAGCATGGCTTCAAGCTTCAATGGCGCACCTAAAAACAAGGTCGGCGCAATGCCTGTGGCTTTTAATTTTAAATCGGTTAAAACTTGTACGCGGTTGTCGGGATCCATATCGGCTTCAATCAGCCACTCTCCCACCTCCGGCTGGTCAACCGTTATAAGATCAAAGCCAATATCTTGATACCAATGCAAATTGTTGAGTGATTTTTCTTGGGCAAAGATCTTGCCACTTGGCGCAATCAGCTTGGTTTTGGGGCTATTGGATTTGCGATAGACCAAAGCAGTAAACTCTTTTACAGCTGCGTCTATTTTAAAACTGTTGCCAACTAACGGCACTTGCTCAACAGGTACGGCTCGATCAAAAGCTTTTACAAAAACTTTCATTAAATCTTCGGCACTGCGTGCCTCTAAAAACAGCCCGCCCGTTGCTGCGGAAAGCTGCTGCATCAGCTCTTTATCGACATTATCCGATAGCGCGACCGTATGAATGCGCGCACCTGCACGCACATAAGCAGGCAATACTTGCTGCAACAATCGCTTACGTTCTTGCTCATCGATATTGCTGGGTGTGCCAGGCTCTCGCATATCAATGCGGCCATCGGTTAACAAAATAACGCTGTGTTTGAAGCCCGATGTCGGGGAGATTTGCGACGCAGCATTTTGTAGTACGTCTGTTAAGTTGGTGAAAAGCCCTACCGAATTGATACTGCGCGCTTTGGCCTTGGCCTCGGCGCGCCATTTCGCATCGACTTTAGCAGGAGGAACCAGCCTATTTACCTGACGGCCAAAAGTCCAGATTCCAGCTTGTGAGCCATTGGGAAGGAGTTCAAGCAGAAGATTGACGGCGGGAATGCGCAGGTTTTTCGGATCAGACTGCTTCATGCTGCCTGAGATATCTACTAAAATTCGCACGTCGCTAGGCGGCTCTGCCGCCAGTGTGCAGGCGGCAAACAGCCCCAAAAAAACAACCCTCGCAAGCTTGATTGCCCACATAATTCTGCTCCCGAGGGTTACGCTTAAAGATGTGCTTCAAGCACACGACGGCCTTTTTCGGTGATGTGCCAGCGTACGCCATTTTTACCGCCAACTTTTCCTGCCAAGCTGCGCATTACCAGCACTTGTAAGGTTTTAAGAACAGCAGACTCTTCTTCATTGGCTTCCCGACAAACGCCACCCAACGAACGAAAAATAAAACGACCGCTGGATAGGATTTTTAGAACTTTCGTTGAGGTAACATCCAGCTCATCGATGGCCGAGCTTACGGCAGTGTCGGTAGCGGTGGCGTCTTGCTCCGTTTCGGTGTCGATCAAAGGCAGTAATTCGGTTTGCACTATGCGTAAGTTTTGCTGCACTTCTTCTGAGCGAGCTTTGGCCATCTGAGCTTCGTTTAAAATACGATCGGAAAGATTATCAACAAAGAAGCGGCTCACTAAGGCTGCAATTAAGCAAAACCCCGTAAAGATTAACAAACGAGATGGATCACCTTGGCTTTCTAAGACAATCTCGCTGTTGACCATGTCGAGAATAACGGGTACCAGAAACGAGGCTCCAACCCCGACAACGAGAAATCGTGGCAAGCTAGCTGCCTCGGGATCCTTATCTCCGTATAAATAGTAATTCACCAAACCACCAAAGATGCCCGCAAGCAGCATGACGGTCGCTAAAATAAAAATATGATTCGCCATATTTCAAGCCTCTAAAACCGCAAAAATCATCGATCTTTGCCCGCATGCTCATAAAATGAGCCCCCCAATTCTGCATCGCCGAAAGATTTGAACCATAAAAAAGCCACAAACTTTTGCCAATACAAGAATAAAATTAGCAAAGATTTGTGGCTTAGCCAGAAAAGGGTGAAAAAATTATTCTTTTTCTTGAGTTTGTTTGTTTTTTATCCAACTCAGCAGATATTTAAAGGCAAGAAATAGCATGGCGATACAAAAACCACCCAAGAGCCAGAGCAATGACGTGGATTTTGCCAGTGCAACGCCCGATAACAGATCAAGCAGCAGGACAAATACCGCAGGAGCAAAGTGACCAGATTGCGAACTTAAGGGTGCGGGAGTAAACAGCAATGCGGCACCTAGCATGGTTAAAAAGCTCCGCCAATCACTGTCCGCTGCCAGCCAAAAAAATATTTTTGTCCAACACCATAAACCGATGCAGGCAAAGGCGTAATAGCTGAGCCAGTAAGGCGCATAATGCATTAGGCTTTCCATATGATGTGATCCTCCCAATATTTTTCTTTAACAGTATTGTCCGCCACCGTTAAACCTTTTAATGAAATACCCGCACGATGCACGCTGTTTTTATCCCCCGAAATTAAGGGATGCCAGTCGAATAAAGGCTTGCCTTCGGCCAATAAGCGGTATGCGCAGCTAGGTGGTAACCATTTAAATTCTTGCGCTTGCTCAGGGGTCAGCCAGATGCACTCAGGAACTTTACTATGACGCTCGGTATAAATGGTGCAGCGATGGTCTTGGTCACGATAACGACAATGCAAGTTGGTGTAGTAAACGTCCTCGCTGTCTTCGTCTTGCAGTTTTTGTAAACAACATAAGCCGCAACCGTCGCACAAAGATTCCCATTCGTCACGGCTCATTTCATTTAATGTCTTATTTTGCCAAAAAGGTCGGGCGCTCATTCTTTATCCAGCCTCGTAAATACATCCAACTTATTGGTTTCTTGCACGGGTGGCATCTGCAAAAAGAAACCTTGCTTCTCGATGGCATCCAGCACTTTACTGGCTTCGGTGCGGGCAAGTTTTTTGTGCTCATCCAGCATCATCGTCAGTGCCAATTTGGGTTTACCAAAATACTCAAGCAAAGCCTCAGGGATGCGCGTTAACGCATCTTGACGCTTTACATAAAGATAGGCTTCGTCTTTTTTAGGGCTTTTATACACATCACAGAGAATTTTATTCATGATTTCTTCGATACAGTTCTTGCAGATAAATAATCAGGTTGTCGGCGATTTCCGCTTTTCGCCACAAGCTTAAGACCTCAGGTAAACGATAGTGCCCAGTTTGATAGCCCGATTTTAATAAGGCGCTCAGTGCTTTTTTATTTGCCAACAGATCACTGGGCATGGCCAGCTCTTGTGCGCGCTCAGCAACCATGTCTTTTAGGGTTTTAAGCACTTCGCCAGCTTCAGGGCCTAATGGCCGTTCAAGTGTCTTGGGCCAGCTTTCTGGCCTTACGGCCAAAACGTCTTTCACCATGGTCAAAATAGCCGCGCCATGTTCACGAATAAATGCGGGTTTTAAACCCAATTTTGCTAACTTTTCATTATACTCTGGTTTAAAACGGGCCAAAGACCAAAGGTCGTTGTCATCCAAAATACGCGAGCGTGGCACGTCATTTTTTCTTGCTAAGTTTTCACGCCACAGGCTCAATTGTTGCAATAACAGCAGCTCTTGCGGTCGCAGTTTCCACGCGAGTTTAATGCGTTTAAAGTAGTTTTGGCGATCGTCCGCCTGCGTAATGCTATCCAATAA
>JBDKHD010000030.1:0-7864 GCA_039797885.1 Pseudomonadota bacterium | reverse complement strand
ATGCGCGAATGGGGCTTTGTGCTTTATGCCGTAATTTTATTGGTTATTAATATTTTCACACGCAAAGTGTATTGCCGTTATGTCTGCCCGCTGGGCGCATCCTTGGCTATTCCGACCAAGTTCCGTTTATTCGACTGGCTCAAACGTCGTAAAGAATGTGGCTCTCCTTGCCAGCTTTGCGCCGTTGAGTGCGAAATCCAAGCTATTCACCCAGACGGCACCATCAATGCCAATGAGTGTCACCACTGCTTGGATTGCCAAATTACGTATCACAATGACGACAAGTGCCCACCTTTGGTGGCAAAAAAGAAACGTCGCGAACGTAATAAATCCGCTCCTGATGCGGTGCAAATTATCCCTGCTGTGCAATTGGATAATTCGCCCCACTAAGGTGCTTTTGGGTTAATCATGGAGAAATAAAATGACCGACAAGCAAACAACCCCAACCCCCGAAACCGAAAGCACAGGTTTAAGCCGTCGTGGTTTCTTAGGTGCAACCGCCGTAACAGGCGCAACTTTAGCTGCGGGCGCCGCCGCCGTTGGCTCTTCTGTAATGAGCCGTGAAACTTGGGCGGCTGCGGTAAAAGAACAGCAGAACAAAGCTCACGTTGCCCCAGGTGAATTGGACGACTACTACGGCTTCTGGTCGGGCGGTCACTCTGGTGAAGTCCGCGTCTTGGGTATCCCTTCCATGCGCGAGCTGATGCGTATTCCTGTGTTCAACTATTGCTCTGCCACTGGTTGGGGCTTTACCAACGAATCCAAAGAAGTGCTGGGCGAAAGCGCTAAATACTTCAACGGCGACAGCCACCACCCGCATTTGTCCATGACCAATGGTAAGTACGATGGTAAATATTTGTTTATCAATGACAAGGCTAACACCCGTGTGGCGCGTATTCGTTTGGATATTATGAAGTGTGACAAAATCACTACTGTTCCAAACGTGCAAGCCATCCACGGCTTGCGTCTGCAAAAAGTACCGCATACCAAGTATGTGTTCTGCAACGCCGAGTTTATTATTCCTCATCCTAACGATGGCACTACGACTTTTGACAACTGGGATAAATCCAACAAGTACACCATGTACAACGCCATTGATGCCGAAACCATGGAAGTGGCTTGGCAGGTGATTGTCGATGGCAACCTCGACAACACCGATATGGACTTTACAGGTAAATACACTGCCTCTACCTGCTATAACTCTGAAGCGGCGACCGACTTAGTTGGTATGATGCGTAACGAACGCGACTGGGTGGTGGTATTTAACGTGCCTGCCGTCGAAGCCGAAATCAAAGCCAAACGCTTTATCACGTTGCCTGGCTCCAAAGTGCCTGTGGTGGATGGTCGCAAGAAAAATGGCCAAAACACCAAAGTAACACGTTACATTCCTGTACCAAAAAACCCCCACGGTTTGAACACTAGCCCAGACGGTAAATACTTTATCGCCAACGGCAAACTGTCTCCTACGGTGAGCATCATTTCCATTGCCATGCTCGATGACCTCTTTGCAGGCAAGATCAAAGACGAGCGCGATGTGGTTGTGGGCGAGCCTGAACTGGGCTTAGGACCACTGCATACCACCTTCGACGGTCGTGGCAACGGTTACACCACCTTGTTTATCGACAGCCAAGTCTGTAAGTGGAACATCGAAGAAGCCATTCAAGCCTACAAAGGCAAGAAGGTGAACTACATCAAGCAAAAACTGGACGTGCAATACCAGCCTGGCCATAACCACGCTTCGTTGACCGAAACCAGCGAAGCTGATGGCAAATGGCTGATGGTATTGAGCAAGTTCTCAAAAGACCGTTATCTGCCCGTAGGCCCATTGCATCCTGAAAACGACCAATTGATCGACATTTCAGGCGATGTGATGAAGATTGTGCACGACGGCCCCACCTTTGCCGAACCTCACGACTGCATCATGGCGCGCCGTGACCAGATCAAACCGAAGAAAATTTGGGATCGTAAAGACCCCTTCTTCGCCAAGACGGTTGCTCGTGCGAAAAAGCATGGCATCAATCTGGAAGCCGATAACAAGGTCATCCGTGAAGGCAACAAAGTCTTCGTTTATATGACGTCTGTTGCGCCTGCTTACGGTATTACCGAGTTTGACGTGAACCAAGGTGATGAAGTCACCGTCACTATCACCAACCTCGATATGATCGAAGACGTATCGCACGGTTTCTGTATGGTGAACCACGGTGTGAGCATGGAAATCAGCCCACAACAAACCGCCTCCATTACCTTTATTGCCGACAAACCCGGCATTCACTGGTACTACTGCAACTGGTTCTGCCACGCTCTGCACATGGAGATGGTGGGCCGTATGTATGTGAAACCTAAGAAATAATAGGTAAAGTAACGCCTCTATCGGTTTGACGTCGATAGAGGCGTTTTTTATAGCTTAGTGTGCAGGCCTTGCACTCAGGTAACCCCAGTTTCTTAAGGACAGACATGCGTTTTTTTTCCTCTCTCTTGGTGATGCTGTGCAGTTTTAGCCTAGCCACGAACGCAGAAGACGCGCCTGAATCGTTTCGTCATCTTCAAAACCATAAAATTCAAGCTGCACCCGATGCGGATCAGTCACTGACCTCGGTTACAGAATTGCCTCTCATTCACCTGCAAGGCACTGCATGGCAGCTGCCTAAAGGTCTTTATAAAGGCCATTTTGTGCTGGATGTGCCTATTCACCTTATTTGTGAACCTGGTGCAGTTTTTGATGCAGAAAGTGAAAAAAATGCACTGAACGTACGTGCGCCCAACAGCATTCTAGAGGGCTGTCAGGTTCAAAATTGGGGCACGGATTTAACCAATATGAATTCGGCTATATTTGTCGAGCGCAGCGCCGAGCAAGCAAAAATAAAAAATAACCGCACCCAAGGGCAGGGTTTTGGTATCTGGGTGGATGCTACGCGCGGCATTCAGATTTTAAATAATAAAGTTCAAGGTGATGACAATGTGCGCACGCAAGATCGCGGTAACGGCATTCATCTTTATGCGGTATTAAATGGTGTGATTTCGGGCAATGAACTGTGGCATGTGCGCGACGGCCTTTATATCGAAGCCTCAAACGATAATTTAATCGAAAATAATTATCTGCACGATATGCGCTATGGCGTGCACTATATGTTTTCGCATCGCAATAAATTGCTCAATAATTTAACCGAGCGCACGCGCACAGGTTACACATTAATGCAAAGCCGCCAGCTGTATGTGGAAAACAATCGCTCTCGATTTGATCAAAACTACGGCATTTTGATGAATTACATTACCTATTCCACCATCAAAAATAATCAAGTCGCGGATGTGCAAGCTGGCCAAGGTGACGGTGTTCATATTCAAGGTGGAGAAGGCAAGGGCATTTTTATTTATAACTCGCTCTTTAACAGCATTACAGGTAACAGTTTTAGAAACAGCGCCTTGGGTATTCATTTAACAGCAGGCTCGGAAGACAATAAAATTTACGATAACGCCTTTATCAATAATAAAACGCAGGTGAAATACGTTGCAGTGCGCTACCAAGAATGGTCGGTCGATAATCGTGGCAATTATTGGAGCGACTATTTAGGTTGGGACAGAAATAACGACGGCATCGGTGATATTCCTTACGAGCCCAACGACAACGTCGATAAACTATTGTGGAACTACCCGCAGGTACGCTTGCTGATGAACAGTCCCGCGATTGAATTGTTGCGCTGGGTGCAGCGCGCGTTTCCTGTAGTGAAATACCCGGGTGTGCAAGACAGTCATCCGTTGATGGAAAAGCCGCATGGCGCTTAGCTCAATAACTAAAAAGGTAAATCATGTTCGCAGTTGAATTACAAAAAGTGCAGCAGCAGTACGGCAAATTAACCGTGCTGGAAGACATTAGCTGGCAGCTTAATAAAGGCGAGGTGTTGGGTTTATTTGGCCATAATGGCGCAGGCAAAACCACCACGGTGCGGTTGATTTTAGGTTTAATCCAAGCCTCAAGCGGGCAGGTGAAAGTCTTAGGTGGCAGTGCCAAACAGCCAGCTATTCGCCAACAAATTGGCTTCTTGCCTGAAAATATCATGTTTTACCCACAATTAACGGGGCTAGAAACTTTGCAGCATTTTGCTCGGTTAAAAAATGCAACGGGCGCACAGGTGCAAACTTTGCTGGAGCAAGTAGGCTTAAGTGCTGCCGCCAAACAAAAAGTAAAAACCTATTCTAAAGGAATGCGCCAGCGCTTGGGTTTGGCTCAGGCGCTACTTGGTCATCCAAAACTATTGATCTTGGATGAACCCACAGTGGGGCTAGACCCGATTGCCACCACGCAGCTGTATCAGCTGATTAATGAAGTAAAAGACAAGGGCACCAGTGTGATTATTTGCTCGCACGTTTTGCCAGGCGTCGAGCCTTATATTGATAAAGCTATCATCATGGCGCGCGGTAAAATTGAAGCCTTGGGTAATTTGTACGAGCTGCGCGAGGGCGCACAGCTGCCTGTGAAAATGCGCGTGTCGGGTTTGGTTTCACCTTTTACGCATGAAGCCTTAATACAGAGCGATACCTTAGTGAAAGGTTGGCAGTCTTTTACTTTGCCTGCGACAAAAAAAATGGCCGTGCTGCAAGCATTGCTTACGTACAACCCCAAAGACATTGAAATACAGCCGCCATCGCTGGAGGATTTGTATTGTTTTTATATGCACAAAGCCGGTGCAGTGGGTGCAGCAGGAGTGCAGTTATGAGACAGGTTTGGAGTATTGCGCGTAAAGAGTTTAGCGATGGTTTGCGCAACCGTTGGATGCTGTTTATTACGCTGTTGTTTGCGCTTTTGGCGGTGGGTATTTCTTGGTTTGGTGCGGCGGCTTCAGGGCAGGTGGGTTTTACTAATTTACCTGCGACCATTGCCAGCTTATCCAGCCTTGCCACTTTTTTAATGCCTTTAATTGCGCTGCTTTTGGCATACGACGCCATTGTCGGTGAAGACGAAGGCGGCACATTAATGCTGCTGCTCACTTATCCGCTTACGCGCCGCGATATTTTATGGGGTAAATTTTTAGGCCATAGCACCATTTTAGGATTGGCGACACTGATCGGCTTTGGTGGTGCGGCTTTGGCCATTGCACTGAGCGTGCAGGATATTAACCTTGGCGAGTTATTTTTGGCTTTTGTGCGGTTTATTTTTTCTTCGGTGTTGCTGGGCATGGTGTTTTTGGCCTTTGCTTATTGGCTCTCCAGTAAAGCCTTAGAAAAATCCACCGCCGCAGGCTTGGCTTTGGCGCTGTGGTTTGTGATGGTGTTGGTGTTTGATTTAGTGCTCTTGGCGGTACTGGTGTTAAGCCAAGGCCACTTAAGCCCAGAAGCTTTGCCTTGGCTGCTGCTGTTAAACCCTACGGATATTTATCGCCTGATTAATCTTTCGGGTTTTGAAAGTGGCGGGCAGGGCATGGGCGTGATGGCCATGGCAGGGGACTTGCCCTTAGGCAGCGCTCTGTTATGGCTGTGCTTGGCGGCATGGATGATGCTGACGCTGTCGCTTGCGCAATTGAGTTTTAATAAACGCTTATCCTAGAAGGAGTTGCGCGATGAAAAAATTACTGCTGTTGGGCTTGGTGGCGTTATTTTTGGCCGCTTGCAGCCAAGAAAAAGCCGAAATCGCACTCGATCCCGTTGCCTTTCACAGTGGCGATGAATGCCATGTATGCGGCATGGTCATTAATGAATGGACAGGGCCCAAAGGCGAGGCCATAGACGGCAGAAACGGCGAGGTGAAAAAATTTTGCTCCACTACCGATCTGTTTACTTGGTATTTGCAGCCTGAAAATAAGCAATTTAAAGGCGCCATCTATGTGCACGATATGGCCAAAGCGCATTGGGATAAGCCCGATGATCACTACCTGATCGATGCCAGCACCGCCTTTTATGTGCAGGGCTCGAAAAAACACGGTATGGGGCCGACCTTGGCCAGTTTCTCCAGCCAAGAGGCCGCCGAACATTTTGCCCATGAGCAAGGCGGCCGCGTACTGAGTTTTGCTCAAATCAGCATCGACACGCTCAGCGAAATCGCCCGCCAAGGCGCTGACCCCGAAGCGCCTGCGGCGGCTCATCCTGCGCACGGGCACTGAGTGCCTGCGCGTGATCTTAACGGCTATCCAAAAAAACAGCGTTGCCGCATAATGCCGCGCAAAAATCACCTCTGGAATTTCCTATGAAAGCCATTATTCCTGTTGCAGGCTTGGGCACGCGCATGCTGCCCGCCAGCAAAGCCATTCCCAAAGAAATGCTCACTCTGGCGGATAAACCCCTGATTCAATATGTGGTGGAAGAGTGCGCAGCGGCGGGTATTAAAGAAATTATATTGGTCACACATTCCTCTAAAAATGCCATCGAAAACCATTTCGACACCAGCTTTGAGCTGGAAAGCACGCTGGAAGCGCGGGTGAAGCGTCAGCTGCTTGAAGAGGTGCGCTCGATTACGCCCAAAGGCGTCACCATCATGCAAGTACGCCAAGGCCAAGCCAAAGGGCTGGGGCACGCAGTGCTGTGCGCCAAGCCCTTGATTGGAGATTCACCCTTTGCGGTGGTGCTCCCCGATGTTTTGATCGACAACGCCGCCTGCGATTTAACGCGCGACAATTTAGCCGCCATGGTGCGTGAGTTTAACCAAACGGGCGTCAGCCAAATTCTGGTCGAGCCTGTGCCGCACGAGCTGGTGAATCAATACGGCATAGTGGATTTAGGCGGGGTGGAATTAAAACCTGGCCAAAGCGCACCTTTAGCCAGCATCGTCGAAAAACCCGACCCCAACGAAGCCCCCAGCAATCTCTGCGTGGTTGGCCGCTATGTCTTTCCTGCCAAAATTATGGAAACGCTGGCCTTCACCCCACCCGGTGCCGGCGATGAAATCCAGCTCACCGACGGCATTTTCAGCTTTATGAAAGAGCAGCCAGTGAACGCCTTTTACATGACGGGCAAGTCACACGACTGTGGCGGCAAGCTCGGCTATATGAAAGCCTTTGTCGAATATTCCATGCGCCATGCCAAAGAAGGCCCAGCCTTTAGTGCTTGGGTAAAGAACCTGTAATTCGACGCTTGGAAGTGGGTATTTTTCCCATCACGGGCGTGAATGTTAGCTATAGATGCCATTGATTGTATTTATAAGGTCGATGGCATAGTATGCGAGCGTTTTTTCCATCCACCACCTTGAAGGAATGATTCATGTCATATCAAGCTGAAATCAAAGCTGCGGCAGCAGTAATTGGTCAAAACGGCGCTCCTTGGTCTGCTATCCAAGCAGAATCTGTAGCCCGTATGCGTCTGCAAAACAAATTCAAAACCGGTCTAGACGTTGCTAAATACACCGCCAGCATCATGCGTCGTGATATGGCTGCGTTTGACAAAGACAAAACCAAATACACCCAGTCTTTAGGCTGCTGGCACGGTTTTGTGGCACAACAAAAAATCATTTCTGTGAAAAAACACTTCGGTACTACCGAACGTAAATACCTGTACCTGTCTGGCTGGATGGTTGCGGCACTGCGCTCTGTATTTGGTCCTCTGCCTGACCAATCCATGCACGAAAAAACCGTTGTTGCTGATCTGATCAAAGAAATCTATGACTTCTTGCGTCAAGCCGACCAACGTGAACTCGGTGGTTTGTTCCGTTCTTTGGATGCTGCTAAAGCTTCTGGCGATGCCGCTAAAGCCAAAGAAATCGAAGCACAAATCGACGGCTACCAAACTCACATCGTGCCCATCATTGCCGACATCGACGCCGGTTTCGGTAACGAAGAAGCCACTTACATTCTGGCTAAGCGCATGATCGAAAACGGTGCTTGCGCACTGCAAATCGAAAACCAAGTAGCGGACGAAAAACAATGCGGTCACCAAGACGGCA
>JBDKHD010000029.1:0-10715 GCA_039797885.1 Pseudomonadota bacterium | reverse complement strand
GCTTACGCTAATGAGTCCGAGGTGTATGTAAACCTGGGCTTAGGCGGTTACTTTAATCTCGGCAAAACCCAATACGGCAGCTTCAAGCCCGGTGCTGAAGTGCTGGTTACCACACAAGACGGCGCGGATAGTTTGTTTGGTGCAGGCGTGCGTTGGGAGTTTAACGACCGCGTGACCATCGATGCACTGCCCGTAGTAATTGGCGGCAGTGATGAGCTGGCTCTGCCTGGCCAGTTACGCCTGAACGCGAAGTTCTAATTTAGGCGTTGGGCGTTGGGCGTTGGGCGCCTAGCGCTCAGCTTCCAGCCTCTTAACTTTCCCTGCACTTTTCGCCACAATACCGCCCACTTTAAATCACCGAGAATGGCTATGCCTGTGCGCGTTGCGATAAATGGTTTTGGTCGTGTTGGCCGTTGTGTGCTGCGCGCGCTCTATGAAAACGGCTATCGTGACCAGCTTCAGGTAGTGGCTATCAATGAGCTGGCCGATATCGACACCATCAGCTATATGCTGCGTTACGACAGCACCCACGGGCGTTTTTCGGGTGTGGTTGAGGTGTTGGATGCGGGGCATTTACGCATTAATGGCGACGATATTGCCCTGTTTCACGAAGCCGATACGCGCAGCCTCAACTGGGCCGAACAGCAGATAGATTTGGTGCTGGAATGCAGCGGGCAAATCACCTCGCGCGAACAAGCACAACAGCATTTGGACGCGGGCGCCAAGCGCGTATTGATTTCCAACCCCGCTGATAGCGCCGTGGATAACACCATTATTTACGGTTTAAACCACCTAAGCCTTACGCCAGAGCAGCGCATTGTTTCCAATGGCTCCTGCTCGACCAATTGTTTGCTGCCTATTTTGGCGGTGTTGGATAAAGCCTTTGGTATCGAGGCGGGCGTGACCACCACCATTCACTCGGCCATGAACGATCAGCCCGTCATTGATGCGTATCACAGCGATTTGCGCCGCACCCGCGCCGCAGGGCAAAGCATTATTCCGGTTAATACGGGGCTGCATATTGGTGTCGCGCGGTTGATGCCGCACCTTGAGGGTAAAATCGAAAGCCTGCATCTGCGTGTGCCAACTATTAATGTGTCGGTCTTGGATATTAGCCTGCAACTGCGCATCGCGACCGACGCCACAGCGGTTAACGCCTTATTGCAGCAAGCCAGCCAGCAGCACCTTGCTGGCATTTTAGGCATTACCTTTGAAGCCCATGCTTCCATTGATTTTAATCATGATGCCCGTTCGGGCATTGTCGATGCCACCCAAACCCGCGTCAGCGATGGGCATTTGCTGAAACTTTTGGTGTGGTTTGATAACGAATGGGGCTTTGCCAATCGTATGCTGGATACCGCGCGGCGGATGTGATGGTTTCGCTGCGGTTAAACGATAGGTTGGCACCCTTATGCTAAAGGTACCAGCGCATAAGGGCTTACTGATACTTTTGTATAAAAGCTTTTTTGCCGCTGTTTAAGCTGTCTTCTTTGGCCAATTTCAGCTCGTTGTCGTTGGCGTATTTTTCATCCCATGCCAGTACCTTGGGCGTCATTTTGTAGTGCCACAGTGGTGGAATCATGGCCACGACAATGGTGGTTAGATAGCCGCCTATCATCATGGGAGCATCGGGGAATGGGCGTAAGTCTTGGTAAGGCACTTCACCCTGAGCATGGTGGTGTGAATGACGCGTGAGGTTAAACATACTCCATGAGCTGATGCGTTTATTGCTGTTCCAAGAGTGACGAGGTTGCACGGGTTCACTTGGATTGCGCACTAGGCCGTAATGCTCCATATAGTTCACAATTTCCAGCAAGGATTTGCCCCACAAGGCGCACGCAATAAAGAATAACATGCCCGCAAGGCCGCCTATGGCATAAGCTCCCAGAACCAATAGTAAACTCATGGCATGGCCGCGTAAAAAAGCATTGTGCCAAGAAAATACGGCCTTTTTGCTGCGCTGTAAGCGGGTTTTTTCAATCTTCCACGCACTGATATTACCTTTAATGGTCGAGGCCAAAATATGGAAATAGACGTTGCGGCCGCGTGGTGCGGTGGCAGGGTCTTGGCGGGTGGCGACGTAATGATGATGGCCGTACACATGCTCAATGGCAAAAATGGTATCGAAGCTAAACGCCAGCAACCAGCGCCCGACCCACATAGAAACTTTATCCCAGGTGCGGTGCGTTAATTCATGGGCAGTAATGGTGCCAATCAAGCCAATCATCAAACCAGTGAGTAACAGGCTAGCGATATATTGAACAGGGCCATTGCTGGCACGCGCAGTGAGCACGTCATAGCCCGTTATTTGCGTAATCCAAGCGCCGTAACCGAAGGGGTCGGTATCTAAGACAGACCAAATAGCCGAGAACACAATCCAGCTTAATAGTGGCAATGCTAGCCACAGTTGCACAGTGAGTATTTGCGGCATTTTGTAATCTGGCGTGCTGGTGTCATCGCCTGCGTAGGCATCGCCGAACATGTAAAAGCACACCACGAGAGCGAAGCCAAAGGTAATAAAATGCCCGCCTCCCAGTAAAAATACCGCACTGAGTATGCCGATAAAGTGAAATAAAAAGAATTTTAAATAATGCAGTAGTTTCATAATGCTATCTCTTATTGTTGTTCGTTAAAAAACGGTCGCTGTGTATATGCTGAGTGTCCATTCCCAGTTCTATTAAGGTAGCGCTGGCGGCATCCACCATGGGTGGTGGGCCGCACAGGTAAGCGTGCATGGTTGGTTGCCACAGCGCAGCAATATGGTCGGTTACTAAGCCGCGCGCGCCTTGCCAAGCCGAGGATTCTGGCTCTTCATTCAATACGGGTATGAGCTGAAAGGAGCCTTGCCAGCGAGCGCCTAGCTCGGCCAGTTCCGCCATTAAATACAAATCTCGCAGCTGGCGTGCGCCAAAGAGCAGCACCGCATCGCGCTGCACATTTTGCTGCTGCGCTTCCTCCAAAATGGCCTTAATCGGTGCAAGTCCACTGCCACCTGCAATAAATAAAAGAGGCGCAGAACTGGGGCGTAAATAAAAATCACCCTGCGGGCCGCGCACTGTCACGGCGCGGCCTTCCAGCGAGTTTTGCTGGATATATTCAGTCAGTAAGCCACCTTTCACCATGCGGATAAAAAATTCTAAGTGGCCATCGAGCTGCGCGGGGCTTGCGAACGAAAACGAGCGAAACACCTCGGGCAAGGATTCAATAGCCAGCTCGGCATATTGGCCTGCTTGATAGGGAAAGTGACTGTCCATGCGCAAACGCAAGCGCGTGATGTCGTGCGTTAAGGCTTCTTGCGCTGCAACAGTCCCTTTTACTTCTTGAATCTGGGCGGTTTGAGCAGACAAATTAGCGCGGATTTTTAGGTCGGATTTTGCCACCGCCTGACAGGCCAAAATAAAACCTTGGTTGAGCTCCTCTTCGTTGAGGATGTAGCTGAAATCGGTAAGGGCTTTAATATCACCCTCTAATAACTGGCATTTACAAGTGCCACAGCCACCCACGCGGCAGCTGTGCGTCATGGCTACACCTTGGCGTAAAGCCGAATTAAGGATGGTTTCTTTGGAATTAACCTCTACGGCCTTGTCATTAATCTGTACTTGATGCGTGGTCTTCTTCTTCAAAAAAGCAAACATGCTGCTTCCTCTTATACGAGTGAGTGCGGTCACGATACCTAAAAGTAGGTAGTGGGCAGAGGGTTTGGTTTGACTTTCTGAGGTTATTTTCAGACACTGAGGCGCGTGTCCTAATAACAATAAAAATGACCTGCTATGTCTGTTCCCGTCGCCTTGCCCAGTATTTATTTGCAGCAATTTAGCCATCTCCTTAATGAGTTGGGCGGAGATTTTACGGCTTGTCTTCGCGTTGCCGATTTGACCCCTGAAATGCTTAACGAACCCATGGTGAAGGGCGATTGGAAGCAGGTGGAGCGCTTCTTTAGTTGTGCTTTACAGCAGGTGAATGTGCCGGAATTAGGGGCGTTATTGGGTGAGCGTTTGCTGGTGCAAACTCATGGGGCATTAGGCTACAGTCTGATGAATGCTCCGACCTTAAGTGAAGCCTTTGGCCTGTTGGAAAGTTTTATTCGCATTCGTATCGGCTTTATGCGCTTACGGGTAGAAAATCAGAGCCGCTTGATTTTAACGGCAGACATTCAGCTTGCGACCTTAGAGCGTTTTTTTAGCGAAGTGGTGTGCATGGCGGTGAAGCTGGCATTGGAGTTTATTTGCCATAACAAACAGGTGGTGCAAGCGGTGCACTTTGCCTTTGCCGAGCCAGAGAGCGCCACCACGGTACGAGCAATGTTCGCTTGTGCCGTGCATTACAGTCAGCCTCAGACGGCCTTGATTATTCAGCCCGAGCTGCTGTCTAGCCCAATACGCATTGCCGAGCCGGAGGTCTTCGCCTTGGCGCAAAAAATGTGTGCCGAAGCCTTGGCGGCGTTAAGTGAAACCGACAGTTTTAGTTATCGTGTGCGGCGCTATATTTTGGCAGCGACTAATCGTTTTCCCGACCAAGAGGAAGTCTGTCGACAGTTGCATATCACCACGCGCACCCTGCATCGAAATTTGGCCAAAGAAGGCACGACTTATCGGCAGATAATGGAGGATATCAAACGCGGTTTGGCGAAAGAATATTTAGCGAAAGGACAGCATAGCCAACAAGAAATGGCGTATCTGCTGGGGTACAGTGATGCGGCTAACTTTCGCCGCGCGCTAAGGCGTTGGATGCTCTGAACGCAACCATGCCATTAGGTCAAATAAAGCCCCCGTCAGTGCCAGAATAGGCTGAATAACACGCGGATATTTTGGTTGATTCAATTTGCATCCCTAAAAACTCCGTACGCAATAAACGCGCCCGTGAAAGCGATATTAGCAGACATGGCTTTATGTTGGCGGCTTGAAGCTGCTACAATCGCGCGCAATTTTTACTCAGTATGCCGCTAGGATGAAATATGCCCGTTAAGAAAATGTCCGACCTCGATTTAACCGGCAAGTGCGTGTTAATTCGTGAAGATTTAAACGTGCCTGTGAGAAACGGCAAAGTCAGCTCCGATGCTCGTATTCTGGCCTCTTTACCCACCATCAAATCGGCCTTGGCAAAAGGCGCTGCGGTGATGGTGTGCTCACATTTAGGCCGCCCCACCGAAGGAGAGTTTTCAGAAGAAAACTCCATGCGCCCTGTGGCTGATTACTTGTCTAAAGCCCTAGGCCGTGATGTGCCTTTATTAAAAGATTATTTAGATGGCGTGAATGTTCAGCCAGGCGAAGTGGTGTTGTTTGAAAACGTGCGCTTTAACAAGGGCGAAAAGAAAAATACCGACGAACTGGCACAAAAATACGCCGCTTTGTGTGATGTTTTTGTTATGGATGCTTTTGGTACGGCACACCGCGCCGAAGGCTCGACCCATGGCGTGGCGAAATTTGCCAAAGTCGCTTGCGCTGGCCCCTTGCTGGCCGCCGAGTTGGAAGCCTTGGGCAAAGCCCTAGACAAACCCGCGCGCCCCATGGTTGCAATCGTTGCTGGCTCTAAAGTTTCAACCAAGCTCGACGTGCTGACTTCACTCACTACCCTTTGTGACCAGCTGATTGTCGGCGGAGGCATTGCCAACACCTTCTTGGCCGCAGCAGGCTTTAACGTCGGTAAATCTTTGTGCGAGCACGACCTGATCGACACCGCCAAAGCCATTGCTGCCAAGGTCAATGTGCCTCTGCCTGTGGATGTAGTAGTGGCGGAGGTGACAGGCCCTATTGAAGACTTTATGGCCTTTGTGGCTGCGGCCAAGCCCGTAGTGAAAAAAGTAGCGGACGTAGGCGATAACGACATGATTTTGGACGTCGGTCCGCAAACCGCGAAGCAGTTTGCCGATATGCTTAAAGCCGCCCAAACCATTTTATGGAACGGTCCTGTGGGCGTGTTTGAAGTGGACAGCTTCGGCAACGGCACCAAAGAATTGTCTTTGGCCATTGCCCAAAGCGACGCGTTTTCTATCGCAGGTGGTGGCGACACCCTTGCCGCTATCGACAAATACGGTGTGGCCGAGCAAATCTCTTATATCTCTACAGGCGGCGGTGCGTTTTTAGAGTTTGTGGAAGGCAAAGTGCTGCCAGCGGTGGCTGTGCTAGAAGAACGGGCGTAGTTTTTGGGGCGTATAAAATGCGCCCCTACGCAGGATTCGTAGCGGAGGCCATTGGCCTCCAAGAGGCGCCCAGTGGGCGCCGCTACGGCAAACGAAGATGTCATCAGCGTGAGCGATAGGCATAAAAAGAATTTAAACAAGAGGAATTTGAAATGGCCTTAATCAGCATGCGTCAATTGCTGGATCACGCCGCCGAATACGGCTACGGCGTGCCCGCGTTTAACGTCAACAACCTAGAACAAATGCGCGCTATCATGGAGGCGGCGGATAAAACCAACTCGCCCGTTATCGTACAGGCCTCAGCCGGCGCGCGTAAATACGCGGGTGCGCCTTTCTTGCGCCACCTGATTTTGGCAGCCATCGAAGAATTTCCACACATTCCTGTGTGCATGCACCAAGACCACGGCACCTCGCCTTCCGTGTGCCAGCGTTCTATTCAGCTGGGCTTTAGCTCAGTGATGATGGACGGCTCTTTAGGTACAGACGGCAAAACTCCCACCACTTACGAATACAACGTTGATGTTACCCGCCGTACTGTCGAAATGGCTCATGCTTGTGGCGTTTCTGTAGAGGGCGAACTGGGCTGCTTGGGTTCATTAGAAACCGGTAGCGCTGGCGAAGAAGACGGCATCGGTGCCGACTGTGTCCTGACTCATGACCAAATGCTGACCGACCCCGAAGAAGCGGCTGACTTTGTGGCTAAAACGGGCGTGGATGCACTGGCCATTGCTTGTGGTACTTCGCACGGTGCGTACAAGTTCACCAAACCACCAACAGGTGACACCCTGTCCATTGGCCGTATTAAAGAAATTCATGCGCGCATTCCTAATACGCACTTGGTGATGCACGGATCGTCCTCTGTGCCGCAAGAGTGGCTAGCCATCATCAATGAATTTGGTGGCGAAATCCCCGAAACCTACGGCGTGCCTGTTGAGCAAATCGTCGAAGGCATCAAACATGGTGTGCGTAAAGTGAACATCGACACGGACCTGCGTTTGGCTTCTACTGGCTCTATTCGCCGTTTTATGGCCAAGAATCCTGCTGAATTTGACCCGCGCAAATACTTTGCCGAATCCATTAAAGCCATGCGCGATGTTTGTATCGACCGCTACCAAGCCTTTGGCACCGCAGGTCATGCCGATAAGATTAAAGTGTTGTCGTTAGAAGTCATGTTCCAGCGTTACGAAAAAGGTCAGCTGTAAGACGGATAACAACAGCAATACATGAAACCCTGTGTTGCTGTTGTTGGTAAGCAGAATAAAAAAACCGCAGTAATGCGGTTTTTTTATGGGCAGCTAAATGGGTTGGCTGCCGTAGCTGGATGAGGGTTTTTTGGGTGGATCCGCCATGACGTTATCGTCAATTTGTTGGATCTTGCCACCACGGGCTAGAAAAGCTTCCACTTCCGATTGCATGGATTCGCGCATTTTATTGCGTGCAGCCAAAGCCGAGTGGGCAGAGGCCGCAGCTTCGGCCAGCTCTTCAGCGGATTCCGCACGCGCACGACTGGCGGCGCTTGAACCAGAGCTTGAGCCTGAGCTTGAGCCTTCTTCGTCTTCTACGCTGTCTTCGGTTTCTTCTTCAAAGTCATCATCTTGGTAGTCGAGATCATCGTCTGCCATGGCGGTCTCCCATCGATCTATTTTTGAGCATAAAACTTATAGCCAAGCTTTTTATTTATGCCAGTTTGCCAAAAAAAAATAATAAAAAAAGCCGCACTTTGCGCGCGGCTTTGTTTTGGATCAAAACGCTTATTTGCCAGCCATAAAATGAATAGCCGCTAGCAGCTCGTCGTCAGAGCAGTTGGCACAAGTACCTTTGGGCGGCATGGCGTTTAAGCCGTGGATGGCGTGGTTCAACACGGTGCTTTCACCTTGGGCCAGACGAGCTTTCCAAGCTGCGCTGTCGCCTTTTTTGGGCGCGCCAGCGACGCCAATGCTATGGCAAGCGGTGCAGGCGGCATTATAAACCTCTTCGCCAGAACGGGCGGCAGCGGCAACAGGTTCAGCGCTGGCGGTGGCACCACCTGCACATTCGGCTGAAGCGCAAACAGTCGCAACGGGTTTGATACGTTGAGCAATTTTGGTATTTTTAGCGTCTTGAGCTTCATCCGCCATAACATGGCTTGCAGCGAAGGCTGTCAGGATAATAAATAGGGCTTTGAGTTGTTTCACGGGGCTGTCCTCTTATAAGCTATCACGGGAGCGTTAAGCGGCGCTGATTATAGCGGCATTTTACGCAGGGTTAAAATCATTCCCTTTCAAACTACTAAGGAAATATCTATGTCTCCAGTCAGTATCGTGCTGCTCGTTGGTTTGGTGCTGGTCGTGTTTTTACTGATCAGCATCTACAACAAATTAGTCGGCTTCAAAAATCGTTATCAAAATGCCTTCGCCCAAATCGAAGTGCAGCTTAAACGTCGCTACGACCTCATCCCTAATTTAGTGGAAACAGCCAAAGCCTATTTAGCGCACGAACGAGAAACCTTGGAAGCGGTTATCGCTGCGCGTAACCAAGCTATGGCAGGGCTAAAAGCCGCCGCAGGCCAGGTAAACGGCCAAGGTGGTGGTCAAGCGATGCAGCAGTTGGCGGGTTCAGAAGGGGCGCTGGCCAGTGCCTTGGGGCGCTTGAATGTAGTGATGGAGGCTTATCCCGATCTGAAAGCCAATCAAAATATGATGCAGCTGACCGAGGAAATTACCTCCAGCGAAAATAAAGTCGCTTTTGCACGTCAGGGCTACAACGACAGCGTGACTTCCTACAACACCTATCGCCAATCCTTTCCTGCTATTTTAGTGGCCAGCAGTTTTGGTCATGCCAATAACGCCGAATTTTTAATGTTTGCCGACAGCGCACAAATTCAGTCTGCACCAACAGTGAAGTTCTAGGGCGACATAAACATGGATTTCTTCTCACATCAAGCTCAGGCGAGACAAAAGACAAGCCAGCTGGTGGTGCTTTTTGCGCTGGCGGTGGTGTCTTTAATCGTTCTTTTAAACCTGTTTATTGCCGCGCTTTTTATTGGTGGCGGAGAAGGTGGCACGCGCAATCTTTTACATTTTGTTACCTTCAAACAATGGTTTTATGTCAGCGCAGTGGTGCTTATCGGTGTTGGGGGAGCCAGTTTTATACGCTGGTTGCAGTTGCGTGAAGGGGGAAAGGTGGTGGCACTGTCTTTGGGCGGCAGGCTGATTTACCCCGACACGCAGGATTTTTACGAAAAACGCGTATTAAATATCGTTGAAGAAATTGCTTTAGCCGCAGGCGTACCTGTACCGCCTGTGTATTTATTGCCTGAAAACGACATCAATGCTTTTGCCGCAGGCTATAAGCTTTCCGACGCGGTTATCGGGGTGACGCAAGGCTGCGTGACCAAGCTCAGCCGCGACCAATTACAAGGCGTGATCGCGCACGAGTTTAGCCATATTTTTAATGGCGATATGCGTTTAAATATCCGTTTAATGGCGCTGCTGTTTGGTATTTTGTTTATTGGTTTAACGGGGCGTTTTTTACTGGAAATTACTGCGCGTGCAGGAGCTAGTAGCAGTCGCTCTAAGCGTGATAACAGCGGTGTACTGGTGGTATTTTTGTTGGGTTTTGGCCTGATTGTTATCGGTTATTGCGGGGTGTTTTTTGGTAATTTAATTAAAGCGGCAGTATCGCGGCAACGTGAATTTTTAGCCGATGCCTCCGCAGTGCAATTTACGCGCAGCCCAGAAGGTATCGCAGGTGCATTAAAAGTGATAGCGGTGGAAGGCAGCCTAATTCAAAACCCAAAAAGCGCCGAAGCCTCGCATTTGTTTTTTGGTAAATCGCAGCGTTATCAGTTTTTTAGTTTATTTGCGACGCATCCGCCGTTGGATCAACGTATCCGCCGTATTGAACCGCGCTGGGATGGTCAGTATTTAGCTGCGCAAACAAAACCTGCTGCCGAGGCGGAGCTGCGCAATGTTAAAGAGGCTCAGTATTCTTCTCATCATATTGCCAATTTGGCGGTAGGCGCAGCGTTAATTGACAGCATCCCTGTTGTCCCTTTGTGGCAAAGTGTTTTTAATGAATTGGATGGCAAAGCCAGGCAAATTCACAAAGCGCCTTTTTTGGTGATGGCATTGTTGCTGTCTAAAGATGCCAATACGGCCAAAACCCAACGCCAATGTTTGGCAAAGTCTTGGCATGAAAGTGATTTAACCCAGTTGGATGAGCTGGTTAAGAAATCCGCAGAAATTCCCGATGAGCAACGGTTGTCTTTGGTCGAGCTGGCCATTTCAACACTAAAAAACTGGCCTCAAAAAACAGCTCAAGATTTTTGTAATGATTTGGCCGTGTTACGCCAGCAAGAAACGCAGCCAACGGTCTTTTCTTGGTGCTTAACGCAACTGGTGGAGTTTTATTTAACGGCCAATTTTATTCCTGCCAGCAAAGGCCAAGAGCGTTTTTATGCCGAGCGCGAGATTGTAGTAGCCACAGGTGTCGTGCTTTCAGCGTTAGCGCGTTTTGGCCAAAACAGCAGCACCGATATTGAAAAAGCATTTCAAGCTGGTGTGCAAGCGGGTGGTTTTGGTGAATTGTCTTTGCG
>JBDKHD010000028.1:0-12424 GCA_039797885.1 Pseudomonadota bacterium | reverse complement strand
GGGTTGACGAGTGCGCTTACCCTCTTTAATATCGCGCCCCACTTGCCGGCATAGCTCAGTTGGTAGAGCAACTGACTTGTAATCAGTAGGTCCTCAGTTCGATTCCGAGTGCCGGCACCATTTTATAAAGTTCGCTTAGGCGGGCTTTTTTTTTGCCTTCAAAAAGCTCTATGCTGTGCTTCCCTCAAATAACTAGGAAGTTTTATGGATATCGTTTTTGAAATTGCGAATTATGTGCGCCCTTACAGCTTGCAAATTGCTTTCGCGTTGGTGGCGACCACGCTCATCCTTTCTGCGGGAGCCATCAATGGCGCAGTGCGCAATCTGATGAAATCTTGGAATGTGGTGCTGCGGGTGTTGGTGTTTATTCTGCTGTGCGCGGTGGGTTATGGCGTGCTGGCCTCGTGGCTAACGCACTTTTTGCAAGGCTATTTGCGTGGATTGGCGGGGGATATGTTTGTGCTGCAAGTGAGCTTGGCTTTTATCGTGCTGGGTATTGTGGCTGAACGTAAACAGTGGAAGTAGCCCAAAAAATATGAGCGGTTAGACATCCTGTCTAACCGCTCACGCACCCTAGAAATCCTGTTCTATCAACCATCCATGCTGTGCTGTCCTTTGCACCCCGTCCGTCTGGCGTTCCTCGCCTGCTATTATCCGTAGTGCACTTCTCTGTGCGTCTTCCTGACCACTGCTATCCTTGCAATGCGCTGCATCCTGACGAAACAAACTTTAACAAAAGCTAAGCCAAGCGCTAGCTAGGGTTTTGATAAGGCACGCTAGTAGGCGCTAGAGCTAAGATATACAGTTTTATTTATTTCTATATAAATCAATGGGTTGAGATTTTATTTTTAGGTTTGTCGGGCTAAGCGCCAAGAATAAAACAGGTATTTCTCACTGCATTGTGAGATATATCGCACAAAATAAAGCGGCAATATCGCCATCGGAGGAATAGGAGAGTAACGGGTTTATGTTAAAAGAGTGGCTGCCGCCAGCAGGATTAATCTATTTGTCTTTGCATAAAGAAGCGCTGCCGTTGTTGAAAAAAGGCGTTATTCCTTTACGCAATGGCGGAAATATTGATCTGCCTTGGCTACTAGGAACAGGTGAAAATGCGCCAGAAAATCAGATTTTTATTAGTGACAAGGACTATCAAGAACACTTGCAGCAAGAATATCGACGTCTACCAGCTAATTTGCAACGCCTTTTAACGCTTGAGGTGTTTATGCGCCAAGCGGAGGTTAAGCGTACAGACATTGAAGCGGCTCTTTTGGCCAAGCGCCAGGATTTGACGAGGAAAACGGCGGGGTGCGCTGAGGATTGGTTTGTGCAGCGTTTTTTTAGCAATCCCTACTCCGTGTTGGCGTGGCAACAGCGGGGATTTTCCAGTATCTGGCTAGGGATTGATGCCAGCCAGTGGCCGCAAGCTTTGCTGCATCCTGTGCGCTACCGCGATAGCCTGCCGCTGGAATGGCACGAGCGTTTTACCTGTGATCTACCCGAACTATCACTTTTGCATGAGAAACGATTGTTACTGGCGCGTACGCAGGCGGTGTCTCAGTTGGAAGTGGCGGGAGAGCTGCAAGCTTTGGTACGCTTGCCTCCTAAAGCCTTGCGAAGCGTTTTATTAGGAGCGCAGGTCGCACCCGATTATTCGGCACGTTTTTGGGCCTATTGGCGACAAGATTTTCGTTATCAGCGCATTCCCGTTGCGCAAATGCGCATGAATTCAGCAGGGCGTTGGCAATTTTATCCATTATAAGGAGAGGGAATGCGCGGCAGTTTAAAGCAAGGTTTCGCCTTTTTTGTTCAGGGGCTTCGCGCTTTAAGTGCGCCGCAGTATCGGCTGTATGTGTGGCTGCCGTTGCTGCTAAATGCCGTGCTGATGGGGGCGGCGACTTATTGGGCAGTGCAGTTGTTGGACACATGGGTTACACAGTTAGTAGTCCAGCTGCCCAGTTGGCTGGCGTTTTTGTATTGGCTATTGATGCCCTTGGCGCTGCTGGCGGTGATGCTACTTCTGGCTTACAGCTTTAGCACGCTGTTGATGCTAGTTTTGGCACCATTGTGTGGCTTGCTGAGCGAGAAGGTTGATCGGCAAGCGGGGGTTTGTGTGCCAGCCGAGCCTTGGTATAAGTTGTTGTGGCGCACCTTAAAACGCGAGCTTATTAAGCTGGCCTATTTGTTGCCGCGCTATCTATTGCTACTGCTATTGGGCTGGATCCCTGTTGTGAATATTTTGGCGCCCTTGCTATGGCTGCTGTTTATGGCTTGGTTTGCAGCGCTTCAATACGTGAATTATGCCTTTGATAACCACAGACTCAGCTTTGCCGATCTTCGCAAAGCAAGCCAACAAGAGCGCCTAACCTTTTTAGGCTTTGGCTTACCCATTGCGCTGGTGTTGATGGTGCCCATTCTCAATTGGTTTGTTATGCCTGCGGCGGTTATAGGCGGCACGCTATTGAGCCAAGAGCGCCAACTGCGTACCAAGCAAACTCGGTAATATGGGCTAAGCTCTGCGAACACCTATTTAAGACAGGGTTCTCATGGCCGCTTTCAATATTCTTGTTGTCGACGATGCCGCTTTTATTCGCGATCTCGTGAAAAAAGCCGTACGTGAAACTTATCCTGGCAGCAGCTTGCACGAGGCCATAGATGGGCGCAAAGCCATCAGCATTCTTGGCTCGCACGATATTCACTTGGTGCTTTGTGATTGGGAAATGCCCGAAATTTCTGGGATTGAGGTTTTGCAATGGATGCGTGCCGATGAGCGCTACAAAAACACGCCCTTTATGATGATTACCAGTCGTGGCGACCGCGATCATGTGGTAAAAGCCGTGCAAGAGGGCGTATCCGAATACATTGGCAAGCCCTTTACCCGCGAAAACTTCGTCGCCAAGCTCAGCAAGCTGGTGTGGAAGCATCTCAAAATTCGTCCGCAGGCTGCCGATACCCCGGTGAACCCTCGCGCCGCCAGCGCCGCCGATGCATTTGGCGCAGCCAATATCACCAAACCCAAGGGTGGCGATTTCGGTGGCGCTGGCGTTCTTATGGGCGCGGCCAAACCTACAGCTGCGCCAGTTAAACAAGATATGGGTGGCGCAGGCATTCTTATGGCGGCCACAGCAGAGCCTACGTCAAGCAAGCCAGGTATTCGCGCCAAAGGAATTGCCGATGTGCGTTTTGCCTCGGGCGGCCAAGCCAAACTGGTTATTAAAGATATCAACCTGCAAGAGCTTATTGGCGTGTTTCGCCGCGACGGCGTATTGCCGCAGCTGCTTGAGCAAGCCGTGCTGGATATAGTGGATAAAGAATCGGGAGCGGTGGCGCGTATCAATGGCTATGTGCGTATGCTGCAAGCGCAAGAGCCTAGCCCCGATGCGCAAACCATTCAGATGACATTGCGCTACGTTGATGACGACCCAGAAAAGCTGGAAACGCTTTCGCTCTATATCGCCAAAGTGCGCTAAAGCGAGCTAGAAACTCAGCTCCAGCACCAGCCCCACCCAGACAATTAGCCCAAACCAATGATTCTGTAAAAAGGCTTGAAAGCAGAGTTCACGAGTGCGTGAGCGTGCGCGCCACAGCAGCCAGTACAGATAGATTGCGCCCAACGCCAAGCCTACAAAGGCCAAAACTCCCAGTTTAAGTTGGCTAAACGCCAATGCCAGAAAACTCAAGCATAAGAGATTGAGCAGGCCGATCATCATGAGATCCAAATCACCAAAAAGCACCGCCGTGGATTTGATGCCGACGCGCAGATCGTCGTCGCGGTCAACCATGGCGTACAGGGTGTCGTAGGCTACGGTCCAGCACAGGTTGGCGCAGAAAATCAGCCAAGCCACCTGAGGCACGCTGCCGCTTTGTGCGGCAAAGGCCATGGGGATGCACATGGAATAGGCCGCCCCCAAAAATAGCTGCGGCAAATTGGTAAAGCGCTTCATAAAAGGGTAAAGCGCCGCTAAAAACACCGCGACAAAAGACAGCACAATGGTCAGCGGATTGGTAAAGAGCACCAAAATAAAAGCCAATCCCACCAAAAGCGCAAAGCCTTTTAGGGCTTGTTTCGGGGTTAAGCGCCCCGTAACGAGAGGGCGACCGTTGGTGCGTTTAACCTCGCCATCCCAATGACGGTCGGCGAAGTCATTGATGATGCAACCCGCTGAGCGCATCAAAAATACGCCCGCAACGAAAATCAGCAGCAAATGCCAATCGGGATGCCCAGTTCCTGCAATCCACAGCGCCCAGAGCGTCGGACCGAGCAGCAGATAAGAGCCAATAGGGCGATTAAAGCGCGTGAGCTGCACCCAGTCGTACCAGCTAGGCCAGCGCGTATCCAATATGGCTTTGAGCCTGCTCATAAAAAATCCAATAAATCTTGCGTAAAGGCTTCTGACACCATTAACGGCTTGCGGTGCAGGTAAAAAATAGAACGGCGGGACCAGGTCAAGCCCAGCTCATTGGCAGGGCAGCGGCTGGCTTTTAGCTCGGTGCGTTTTAAGCTCGGCTGGGTAAACAAATAGCTACCCAAAGAGCGCGACCCCAGCTGCATTAAACACCGCTCCGCTCCCGTTAGTGTCTGTAGCGGAACAGCGGTGCGGGCATAGACCAAGGTTTTTCCTGCAACCTTTAACTGAACTTCGCGAACCCAGACCGCTTCTTGCGCCCCAAGCTGCATTTCGTGCTGCTCGATAAAGCTGGGTTTGGCAAAGCCCTGAGACGTAGGCTCAACCGCAAAGGCCTCAGAAGCAAGTGCCTTGAGGCGGGCAGTGAGCGAGCCTGAGTCAAACAGCCAGTTTCGCCAAGGTTCGGGTGTGGCAAAGGACGGCTGATAATGGCGTCCAGACCAGCTAGGGGATAAAGGATGCAACAAAGGAACAATAGCGGACATGGGGCCAATCTGAGGGGGGAAATCAGGGCGCAGAATGCGCTAAAACGCCCAAGCGTGCAAGTCTAGGCCAAGAATTGCCCGTTTTTAACCGTTGCAATTTCACACGCGCCTAAGTAGCGTACCGCCCCTTAATAGGTAAAGCCTCTTTGCAGCGCGTTTGGGTTTTACGGTTTTTTTGATGACTTATTTTGTTGGCAGGTTGATGTTATGAAGAAGTGGCAATGCACGGTCTGTGGCTGGATCTATGACGAAGAGCTTGGTGCTCCCGAAGAGGGCATTGCGCCTGGTACGCGCTGGGAAGACGTTCCAGCCGATTTTATTTGCCCAGATTGCGGTGTGGGTAAAGAAGACTTTGAAATGGTGGAAATTTAAGGACCCTCTATGCAAGACAAAGCTCCTGTAGTGGTGATTGGAACAGGCTTGGCAGGATATCACCTGGTAAAAGAACTCAAGAAATTGGCACCCGAACAAGCCGTGGTGATGATTACCGCCGATGACGGCCGCAACTACTCCAAACCCATGCTATCTACGGGTTTTACTAAAAATAAAAGCGCCGACGAACTCGCCATTGCTTCGGCGGCAGAAATGGCTGAGCAACTTGGCATAGTGGTGCGTACGCATACGCGCGTCAGCGCCATCGACACAAAGGCTCATCAGGTTTTTGTCGGCGAGGAAGTCGTTCCCTATAGCAAGCTGGTATTGGCCTTGGGTGCGGATGTTATTCAGATTCCTGTGGCAGGCGATGCGCAGGATAAAATTTTCTCGATTAATGACCTGCAAGACTACGCGCGTTTTCGTACAGCGGCCGCAGGCAAAACGCGCGTGCTGATCATGGGCGCGGGTTTGATTGGCTGCGAGTACGCCAACGACCTACGCGACGGTGGTTTTGAAGTGCAGATGGTGGCTCCCAGCGATATCGTGTTGCCTACTTTGTTGCCCAAAGACGCCGCACAAGCCTTACAAGCAGGGCTGGAAAAGATAGGCGTGCACTTTCATTTGGAAGCCACGCTTGAAAGCCTCAACCACCAAGACTCGGCGCTTAAAGTGCGGCTCAGTAATGGCCTAGAGTTTGAAACCGATCTCGTGGTTTCAGCCGTAGGATTGCGCCCACGCACACAGCTTGCGCAAGCGGCAGGTTTGGCAACAGGGCGAGGCATCAAGGTTGATCGTCACCTGCAAAGCAGCCATATTGATGTGTTTGCCGTGGGTGATTGCGCCGAGGTAGCAGGGCTTTCGCTGCAATTTGTACTGCCCTTAATGGCAGGTGCTCGCGCTCTGGCTAAAACCTTAGCAGGGGAGCCGACCGCAGTGAGTTACGGCGTTATGCCTGTCACCGTAAAAACTGCCGCCAACCCAGTGGTTGTATCGCCGCCCGCTCAGGGTGCGCAAGGTCAATGGCAAGTGGTGGCAGAAGGCTTAGATTTACAAGCCGAGTTTCGTGACAATAACGGCCAATTACTTGGCTATGCTTTGACGGGAGCCAAAGCAGTGAATAAAGTAGCGCTCAACAAGGAGCTACCCGCTGTTCTCCCTTAGTTTTAACCCGCCCCTAGAAAGGGGTTTCTCTAATAATGAATAAGGATCTTATCCATGCGTAAACCTGAACTGGCTGCGGCCATTGCTGAAAAAGCCGACCTGACCAAAGACAAAGCCGCTGAAGTGCTGAACGTGATCACTGATCAAATTGCACAGGCTCTGGGCAAAGGAGACAGCGTGACCTTGATTGGCTTTGGTACTTTTGAAGTGCGCAACCGTGCCGAGCGTCAAGGCAAAAACCCACAAACTGGCAAAGCTATTACCATCGCTGCTGCCAAAGTGCCTGCTTTCAAACCTGGTAAAGGCCTGAAAGACGCTGTGAACTAAGCCACAATCAACACTTGTGGGTACAAAAGGGGCGTTCGCCCCTTTTTTGTTTTGCTTTTGGTGCTCTTCTGGCACAATCGCGCCGATTTCAGCTAGGCTGCGAGCATCTGCACCTCTGAGTCTTTTACCCATTCAATCTGAGGTGACTATGTTGAAGTTTAAAGCCTTGCTCTGGCTCTTGGGGCTGTTGTTAAAAAAAGCCGCCCGCAAAAACCCCGATTTTCAAAAACAGTTGGCAGGTAAAGATTTTGCATTCCAGCTGCAAACCGCCGACGGCAAAGCCGTACGCTCTTTTGTGGTGGCCAACAATCAAATTCAAAGTAAACGACGTGCGCACAGCGCGCCTGCTTTTACCATCAGTTTTAAAGATGCCGCCACAGGCCTGCGCATCATGACCGCCAAGGATAAAAACGCTTTTATGCGTGGCATCCAAGAGAAAGACATAGTAATCAAAGGCGATTTGTCCTTGGTGATGTGGTTTCAAAGCATCAGCAAGTACTTAAAACCCGCCAAGAAAAAATAAGACCCTATGAACGGGCAATGGCCTAGGGTTCGAGCTTGGCTACTGAGCGCGCTGTGCTTAGTGCTCTCGGCACAGACTTGGGCGGATGCGCGCCAAGAGCGAATCGCGCGCATCATTGAGCTAAGTGGCCTGTCAGGCTTAAGTGTGCAGGCGCGCGAACAAACCCAGAAGGCGCTGGTGCAGAGCCAAGCCAGTCTGGGTACGCAGAACGAAGTCATCGCTGCCATTCGCCCCGTTTTCGCCACCCAAAACTTAGACAGCAAGCTGGCGCAAAGCCTACAGGCTTTTAGCGATCAAGCCTTGCTGGCGATAGAACAAAGCCTAAGCGCTCCGCAGCTGCAAGAGGTGCGCAAAAAAGAGCAGCAAGCGCTGACCATGCAAAAGAGCCGCGACTATCTCAGCTACCGTGTGCAGCTTCAGCAATTTCCGCCTGCCAAGACGCGCCGCCAAGAGTTGGCCGAGCTGGATCAAGCCATGCACCTTACGCCCATCTTGAGGCAAGCCCGCGCCACACTCTATGCGCTTTTGATGCAGCCGCTGATGAGCTGGCAGCCCGATCTCGATTGGCCAGCCAAGCTTGAGCGCGATACTCAGACTTTTTTGTTTTATGTGCACCGCAGCACTTCGCCGCAGGATTTGGATGCACTGATTGCGCTGTACCGCCAACCCGATTTGCAGCAATGGCTGAATCAGGTTGAGCAGTTTCTGGCCGAGGGTTAAAGCCCCATCGCTTTAAGAATGACGTGCTGCTTGATGGGCAGGGCGCGATCAAACCAGCGCATCCCTTGGTTACGCAGCAAGCGCGCCAGAGGGTGATCCTGCGCAAACAGCTGCTTAAAGCCTTCCATGCTGGCCATGGTCAGCAAGTTATCAGCTTGGCGACGGCGTTGATAGCGCGCCAGCACCGCTTCGCCTCCGATATCCAAGCCCAGATAAAAGCCGCGTAGGATTTCTTCTGCCAGTACGCGGGCATCTTTTAAGCCTAAGTTAACGCCTTGGCCAGCCAACGGATGAATACTGTGCGCGGCATCGCCTGCTAAAACCACGCCCTCAACCCAATAATTTTTGGCGTGACGTTGACGCAAGTGGATGCTGGCTTTTTTGGAGCTTTGCAGCACGCGCCCAAGTTTGTGCTCAAAGGCGTCGGCCAAGGCTTGATTGAAACCTGCTTCATCTAAAGCCAAGACGCTTTGCGCTTCCTCTGGGCTGGTGGACCAAACGATAGAGCTTAAATGGACATCGGTAGGCATGGGCAAGAAAGCCAACGGTCCTTGCGGGCGAAAGCGCTGCCAAGCCGTGGCTTGATTGGGCAAATCAGTACGCACGGTGGCGACAATGGCCTGATGGCCGTAGTCCCATTCGCGCGTCGCAAGCCCCACCCATTCGCGCACGCGAGATTGTGCGCCATCAGCGCCCACCACCAGTTTTGCCTCCAGTATTTCGCCTTGTTCCAGCGCAACAGGAGTAAAGCCTTGTGCGTTACGGCTATCGAGATAACGTACTTTTTGCGCAAAAATCTGAATGTTAGGCTGCGCCTCGACGCACTGGCGCAACGCCCACTGAGTTTGCTCGTTTTCAATAATATGCCCAAGCGCAGGCACATGCAGGTCGGCAGCAGTAAAGCGCACTGAGCCTGTGCCTTCACCATCCCAGACCTGCATGGCGGTGTAGGGGCTTAAACGCGCAGTGGGGATTTTCTGCCACGCGCCCAGCTCGGCAAGCAGAGCTTGCGACTGCGCACTTAGGGCCGAAACACGCAGGCCAAAATCGTTAATATCTGTGCCCGTATTGGGTGCGCCTTGATCGTAGGCGGGATCGACAATAGCCACACGTAGCGGGCTTTCACCTTGGGCTGTAGCTAAAGCGATGCTTTCGCCAACCATGCCTGCCCCAACAATCACCAGATCAAATTGCTTATTCATACAGGCTCCTAAAGAACGGCGGCTTTATGGCCAAGCCCCATGGCATGACGAGCCAGTAAGCGCCTAGAGGTGGGGGCATGAGCTAAGCCGAGCAAGCCCAGCTGGCGCAGCCAAATTAGAGGACGCTGCTTGCTGCCAAAGAGCTTGGGCAAAAGGTCGCTGGCTAAAATCGTGTTGCGTTGGTCGCTGCTTTGTTGGGCTTGATAGGCTTGCAGCAAGGCTAAATCGCCGAGGTCTTGGCCTTGTATTACGGCGCGATTGAGATATTCAGCCAAGATGGCGGTATCGCGCAAGGCAAGGTTAAAGCCCTGACCTGCAACAGGATGCAGAGCATGAGCCGCGTTGCCAAGCAGCACCAAAGAGCGACGGACTTGCTCCTTGGCTTGCACCAAGGACAGCGGATAGCTGGCGCGAGTGCCTAAAGCGGTAAGCTTGCCAAGACGCTGGCCGATTTGCGCTTGCAACAGCGCGAGAAACTCCGCTTCTGGTAAGGCTTGGATGCGCTCGATTTCGTCATTGGGCAGCGCCCAGACCACGACAAAATCTTGGCTGTTTAATGGTAAAAATGCGATAGGGCCGTATTGGCTAAAGCGTTCGTACGCCCAGTGCTGATGCGGGCGATCAACGCGAATTTGCGTAACCAGTGCGTGCGTGCCGTAGTCCTCTTTGCTGTGCAAAATCCCTAGGCTTTCCGCTAAGTGTGAGCGCGCGCCATCGGCCAGGATTAAAAGCTTGGCTTGCAGCATCGTGCCATCGTCTAAATGCAACAGTGCCCCTGCATTGTTCATCACGACACTTTCGGCTTGCGCAGGGGCAATTAAGCTTACGCCCTCTTGTTGCAAGGTCGAAAGCAAACCTTGGCCGATGATGCTGTTTTCAACTATGTAACCTAGGGCTGTGGTGTTTTGTTCGCTAGCGTGTAGGTGAGTTTGCATCAAATGGCCTTGATCCGACACTTGAATGTGCTCAATGGGGCAGGCGCGCGCGGCCATCAGTGGCCATACGCCCATCTTTTCTAAGAGCTGCTGGCTACCATAAGAAATGGCGGTGGCTCGACCGTCAAAGCTGGGCGGACGGCTGGCAAAATCACCATCCCAGCGTAGAGTTTGGCGCTCGATCAGCGAGATACGGAGGCTTTGTGCCAAGGCAGGCTTGAGCAAGTGCACCAGACTGGCGCCAACCATGCCTGCGCCAATGATGGCGATATCGGTGTGCTGGGTGTGGCTCATAAATGATCTCAACGGCCAAAACAAGGGGCCATAGTAAAGGATTTTCTCGATTTTTTCTTTATGCAGAAGTTAGCGTGTAAACTGCCTGCCATCATCTAGGTAACCCTTATGGATATAAAAGACTTACAGGTATTTTTGACGCTCTATCAAGCTGCGCATCTTGGTAAAGCCAGTGCGCAGCTGCATATGAGCCCCTCGACACTGAGCCGCCGCATCAGTCGCTTGGAAGAAGAGGTGGGCGTGCTGCTGTTTGAGCGCCATAGCACGCCCATCCAAACCACTCCCGAAGGCGAGCTTTTTGCACAGTACGCCGAGCACAGCTTGCATGCGTGGCAAAACTTAAAAAAAACATTAAGCACGGCGGTCAGTGACCTAACGGGCTGTATTACTCTTTATTGTTCGGTGACGGCCAGTTACAGTTTTTTAGCGGATTTACTGTCACGGTTTCGTGAGAGTTACCCCAAGGTAGAGCTGCGGATTCATACGGGCGATGCCGCCGAATCCATTCCGCGCGTGCTGTCGGGTGAAGCCGATGTGGTCATAGCAGCGCGTCCAGAACAACTACCTGCGGAGCTGACGTTCAAAGCCATGGCCACTTCGCCCTTGCTGTTTATTGCCCCCAAAAGCAGCGCCGCCCTACAAGGGTTATCAGGCGTGCATATTGATTGGAGCCAGGTACCCATGGTGCTGGCGGAAACGGGGCTAGCGCGGACGCGGGTGGATCGCTGGTTTTCCGCGCAGCAAGTGCAGCCTCATATTTATGCGCAGGTGACAGGGCATGAAGCCATCGTCAGCATGGTGGCTCTGGGTGTGGGTGTTGGCGTCGTGCCAGAACTGGTTCTGAAAAACAGCCCGCTGTCGAATCGTGTGCGAGTGCTGCCTGTACAACCCGAGCTGGAGCCTTTTGCCATTGGGCTTTGTGCCGTCACTCAAAGAATTAATGAGCCTTTATTGCGCGCACTGTGGAAGACCGCCCTGTAATAGAACATAATGGCCGCCGATTTTTTTCTATTGGTTAGAGTAAGAGTTATGAATCAAAACGAACAAGAACGTATTGAATCCGTAGAAGATGAGTTGCCGGCAAAGAATCCTGCCAAGTGGACGGGGCGCAAAGGTATCTACTTGCTTCCCAATTTATTCACCACGGGCGCTCTGTTCTCAGGCTTTTATGCCATAGTCGCCAGCATGAATGGTGATTTTGTAAATGCCGCTGTGGCCATTTTCATTTCGATGATTCTTGATGGTATGGATGGCCGCGTCGCACGACTAACCAATACTCAGAGCGACTTTGGTGCTGAATACGACAGTCTTGCCGACATGGTGTCCTTTGGCGTCGCACCTGCTTTAGTCGCATTTAGCTGGTCATTGCAAGATTTGGGCAAGATCGGCTGGATCGCGGCATTTATGTATGTAGCGGGTGCGGCATTGCGTTTAGCGCGCTTCAATACACAGCTGGGTACAGCCGATAAAAACTTCTTTACAGGTTTAGCCAGTCCTGCTGCGGCAGCCATGGTTGCAGGTACGGTTTGGGTGTTCAGCGAAACGGGCGTGCTTGGCGCGGATGTAGCTTGGCTGATGGCTTTTGTTGTGCCTCTGGCTGGCATCTTGATGGTCAGCAACTTTAAATACTACAGCTTCAAAGGCTTAGATATTCGCGGCAAAGTGCCGTTCGTAGCGCTACTCTTAGTCGTGCTGGGATTTGTCATCATCTCTATGGATCCAGGCAAAGTACTGCTTGGCATCTTCCTTATTTATGCCTTCTCGGGCCCTTGCTACGAGCTGTGGCTCAAATACCAAGAGCGAAAAGCGCAATAAAACTCAAAACCTGCCTCGTGCAGGTTTTTGCTTTTAAGCAGGTTACAAAAAGCAACAAGCCTCCCCGTTGACGTCAAAAACAAACTCCCTATAATGCGCGGCTCTTGTCGGGCATGAAGCTGAATGTGAAAGCGAAAATCACGAAAGTGAGAAAAGTGAAAAACAGCAGTTGACTCGGGTGAAT
>JBDKHD010000027.1:0-10474 GCA_039797885.1 Pseudomonadota bacterium | reverse complement strand
AAACGCGCTCTGTTTCGGACGCTTTGGCCAAAGTCGCGGCGTTTTTATTGGTTTTTGGTTTGGCTTTGGTCGAGTCGCGCACCAGCTGGGTGGCGGCGGTGTTTATTTTGGGTTTTTGGGCCTGGCAAAGCCGCAAGCTGACCTTACGCCTGTCGGTTAAACAAGTATTTTATTGGTTTTTGCTTTTTGCATTTTTGGTGTTTTTTATTCCCATTGCAGCGCAGTGGCTTTTTGGTAAAGACAATACGCTGTTGGCGCACGCTACCGCCGTGCATCGTTGGGATTTGTATAAGCAGTTTATTTATGCCCTGCAAGAAGGCCCTTGGTATGGCTATGGCTGGGAGCAAATAAACCAAGCGCAAGTACTGACTGCGGCGGCTTATCCTTTGCAGATGAATACCCGTTATACGCACAATATTTTGCTGGATTTGCTGATTTGGAATGGCCCTGTTTTGGGCGCTGTTATGATTGCGGTGGTGGCGCTGTGGTGGTTTAAGTTATTAAAAAATGCCAATAACCTCGCCGCGACTTACGCTTGGGTGGCGCTGAGTTTTTTTATTTTGCACGCCATGTTGGAATACCCCCATGCTTACGCCTTTTTGCTGATTCCTGCGGCTGTTTTATTAGGGGGCTTGCAGGGCGCGGAAATAAATCAAGAAAAAACAGAAAAAATGCCTGCGTGGGTTTTAGCGGCCTTTGCGCTGTGCGCTTTTGGCATTATTGCTTTATTTTGGCATGACTACCGCATCGTTGAGGAAAAACACATTCAAACCAATCTTGCGAGCCGAGATGATTTTGCGCAGCCTGTGGATGTAAAAATTGATGAAATTATTATGCTGACGCAGATGCAGGATTATCTGCACTTTATAGAGCTGCCCGTACTGGTCAGCTACAACGAAGATCAGCTGGATTATGTGCGTAAAATCGTGTGGCGCTTTCCTCGCCCTTATGTGCTGTATAAATCCGCCTCGATTTTGACGTTAAATAATCGGGTGGATGAAGCCTTTCAAACTATGATGCTGATGGCGCAGCTGTTTAAAGTTGAGCATTTAGAAAGTAGCGTGGAAAGCCTTTATAAAGCCGCACTGCTTGAACCCCGCCTTGCACCCTTGCTGGAGCGTTTTGGCCTTACAGTCAAAGCCGCACCTGGCGCACCAGCTAAAACTCAGACAGACAACACGCCAAACCCTTAGTGGTTTTACAAGTGCGCGCCTGTAGGCTAGGGCGCGTTACTGATTTCTTATTTCCTGTATCCCTTGGCGACGTCTTGGCCAAGCTTTCCGCGCATGACAAGCCGCCTTGCCTCTGGTATGTTTTGCCCCTGCTAAAACCGTCTGGGATATTGAATTATGGCTGTACTGACTGGCTTGCCACGTCGGCTCGTTGAGCAAAACCTATTAGAAGAAAAAGTAGCTCATGACCTGATCGCTAAGGCGAAACAGGACAAGATCGGCTTTGTGGCGGCTGCGGTTCAGTCTGGCAAGGTGAAGTCGCGCGCGGTGGCGATGCTGGCCGCCGAGGAATTTGGCTTGCCGGTGCTGGATTTAAGCGCCTTTGATGCCGAGCTGATCCCGCAGGATGCCATCAGCCGTGAGCTTATTGAAAAGCATCGTATTATGCCGCTGTTTTTGCGTGGCAACCGTTTGTTTATCGCGCAAAGTGACCCTTCGGCCATTTTGGCGGTGGATGAGGTGAAATTCGCCACGGGTATGTCGGTGGAAGCGGTGCTGGTGGAGGAAGACCGTCTTACGGCTTTGATCGAGCGCTTTTTGTCCGCCAACGACAGCGGTGCTTTTGCCAATCTCGATGGTGATTTAGGCGATGTCGAGCTGGCCGAAGAGGGCAAAATCGACAAAGGCGAAGATCGCGCGGGTGCAGACGAAGCGCCCATTGTGAAGTTTGTGAATAAGATGCTGCTTGATGCCATCAAAATGGGCTCGTCCGATATTCACTTTGAGCCCTATGAAAAACGCTACCGCGTGCGCTACCGCACCGACGGTGTGCTGCATGAGGTGGCCAGCCCGCCCATTGGCGCTTCAGGCAAAATTGCGGCGCGTTTAAAGGTGATGTCGCAGATGGATATTTCCGAGCGTCGTTTGCCGCAGGACGGGCGTATTAAACTGAAGATTTCCAAAAATAAATCCATCGACTTTCGCGTGAATACCTTGCCTACGCTGTGGGGCGAGAAAATCGTGTTGCGTATTTTGGATCCGTCTTCGGCCAAGCTGGGTATTGATATGCTGGGCTATGAGCCTGCGCAAAAAGCTCTGTATTTGGAGGCGCTGGATAGGCCGCAGGGCATGATTTTGGTGACAGGCCCTACAGGCTCGGGCAAAACCGTGTCGCTTTATACGGGTTTGAATATATTGAACGTAGAGGGCACGAATATCTCCACCGCCGAAGACCCTGTTGAAATTAACTTGGAAGGCATCAACCAGGTGAACGTCAACGCCAAGGTGGGGCTGGATTTTGCTGCGGCGCTGCGCTCGTTTTTGCGCCAAGACCCCGATGTGGTGATGGTAGGGGAGATTCGAGATTTGGATACCGCCTCTATTGCCATCAAGGCCGCGCAAACAGGCCATATGGTGATGAGTACGCTGCACACCAACAGCGCGCCTGAAACCTTGACGCGTTTGGCCAATATGGGCGTGCCTGCCTTTAACATTGCCACTTCGGTGAGCCTGATTATTGCGCAGCGTTTGGCACGGCGTTTGTGCTCGGCGTGCAAAGCCCCAGCGGATTTGCCCAAGGATGTGCTGCAAAAAGCGGGCTTTACCGATGAGCAAATGAAAACGGGCCAGTTTTTTAAGCCTGTGGGCTGTGAAAATTGTAAGGGTGGCTATAAAGGGCGGGTGGGGATTTACGAAGTAATGAAAGTTACCGATCCTATTTCGCGTATTATTATGGCAGGCGGCAACGCCATTGAGATTGCCGATGCGTCACGTAAAGAAGGCTTTAACGATTTGCGTACCTCAGCCTTAGAAAAAGTAGCACAGGGTGTGACCAGCCTTGAAGAAGCCAATCGCGTCACCACCGATTAGCGCCTCTTAATTGCGGGAAACGTTATAAATATCAAATTGGATTGAAATATGGCAGAAAATATTAAGATGGCTTCCTTTAAATGGGAAGGTAAAAACCGCAGCGGTAAGGCGGTGCAGGGGCAAGTCAGCGCACAAAGCGTGGAGGTGGCAAAAATGCAGCTGCGTAAGCAGGGCATTACACCAACCAAGGTGCGCAAAGAAGGATCGGCACTTTTTTCTGGTAAAAAGAAAATCGGCAGTGCCGACATTACTTTCTTTGTGCGCCAAATGGCGACCATGATCAAAGCCGGTGTGCCCCTAGTGCAGGCTTTCGATATCGTGGGTGACGGTGTCGAAAACCAAGGCATGAAAGAGCTGATTGGCAAGCTGCGCGACAGCGTGGCGGCGGGTAATGATTTTGCTTCGGCCTTAAAAGAGCACCCTGCGCATTTTGATGATTTGACTTGTAATCTCGTGGAAGCGGGCGAGCAGGCGGGTGCGTTGGAGCACATGCTGGATAAGGTTGCTATCTACAAAGAAAAAACCGAATCGTTGAAAAAGAAAATCAAAAAAGCGCTGATGTATCCCATCATCACTTTGATTATCGCTTTTATCGTTACTGTTATTTTGCTGGTCAAGGTGGTTCCTACCTTCCAAGAAATGTTCGACAGTTTTGGTGCGGAATTGCCTGCGCCAACGCAGTTTGTGGTGTTCTTATCCGAGACCGCACAAGAGTACTGGATGCCTGTGGTGGCGGCTTTGGTGATGGCTATAGTGGCTTTCTTGCAAGCCTTAAAACGCTCGCCTGCGTTTAAAGATTCTTTTGACGCCGTGATTTTAAAATCCCCTGTCTTTGGTGACTTGCTGCGTAAAGCGGCGGTGGCTCGTTATGCCCGCGTACTTTCTACCACCTTTGCGGCGGGTGTGCCCTTGGTGGATGCCTTGGTGTCGGTATCGGGCGCGGTGGGCAATGCCGTGTACCGTGATGCGGTGCTTAAGGTGCGCGATGAAGTTTCAGGCGGCCAGCAAATGCACTTTGCCATGCGCAATACGGGCGTGTTTCCCAATATGGTGGTGCAAATGACCAGTATCGGCGAAGAATCAGGCGCGTTGGATGCCATGCTGGATAAAGCCGCCTCCTACTTTGAAGAAGAAGTGGACGCTGCCGTCGATGGCATGACCGCTTTGATCGAGCCTTTGATGATGGCCTTCTTGGGGGTGGTGGTCGGCGGCATGATTATCGCCATGTACCTGCCTATCTTTGAAATGGGTAACGCGATTCAATAATGTCTATTTTCGACTATTTGGCCGCCAATTCGGCGGCCTTATTTATTACTGTGCTGGCGCTGAGCCTATTGATTGGCAGTTTTTTAAACGTTGTAATTCTGCGTTTGCCCATCATGATGTTTCGCGCCTTCAAGGCCGATTATCAGCAAACCGAATTTCCTGCGCACCCCGCACTGGACGATTTGTCCAAGCCCTTTAATTTGGTCAAGCCCGATTCGCATTGCCCGAAATGCGAAGCCCCTGTGCGCGCTTGGCAGAATATTCCTGTTCTAAGCTGGCTATTTTTGCGCGGCCACTGTGCGGGTTGTGGCACGCAGATTGGCTGGCGCTATCCTGCGGTGGAGCTTTTGACGGCTCTGCTTTCGGTATTGCTGCTTTTGGTTTTTCCTTTGGGGATGCAGCTGGCGGCCATGCTGGTCTTTACTTGGCTTTTGGTGGCTATGGCGGTGATCGACTTCGACCATAAAATCCTGCCCGATTCCTTAACTTTGGCATTGTTGTGGCTGGGGCTTTTGGTTAATAGCCAGGGCTTGTTCGTGGATTTACACAGCGCAGTTTATGGTGCGATCGCAGGCTACGGCATTTTGTGGCTGGTGTTTTGGCTGTTTAAACTGGTCACGGGCAAAGAAGGCATGGGCTACGGCGATTTTAAATTGCTGGCGGCGCTGGGCGCTTGGCTGGGTGTTGGCAGCTTGCCGCTGATTATTCTGCTGTCCTCGGTGGTGGGTGCGGTGATTGGCATCGCATTGGTGCTGCTGCAAGGCCGAGATAAAAATATTCCCATTCCTTTTGGCCCTTATTTGGCCATTGCAGGCTACATCAGCGCACTGTGGGGGCAAGACATTCTGCGTTGGTATTTCGCATGAGCTTTGTGCTGGGGCTAACGGGCGGCATTGGCAGCGGCAAAAGCGCGGCCAGTGCTTTCTTTGAAAGCCAAGGCATCACTGTGGTGGATGCCGATATCGCCGCCCGCGCAGTGGTTGAGCCAGGGCAGGCGGCGTGGCAGGCCATTCGCGAGCGTTTTGGTGCAAAGGCGCTGCTTGCCGATGGCCGTTTAAATCGCGCTTGGCTTAGGCAAAAGGTCTTTGCCGATGCCAGTGAGCGCTTGTGGCTGGAAAGCCAAACTCACCCTCGTATTCGTGAAGCCATAATAGAGCAGCTGCGTGCGGCCAGCTCGGCCTACGCCATTTTGGCCTCGCCTTTGTTGTTTGAATCCAAACAAGTGGCCTTTACCCAGCGCTCGTTGGTGATCGATGTGCCCGAGGCCATGCAGCTTTTGCGTGCCAGCCTGCGCGATGGCAACGACATCGAGCAAATTCGCCGCATTATGGCCGCGCAACTGCCAAGGCAAGAGCGCCTAGCGCAGGCCGATGATGTGGTCGATAACAGCGGCAGCGTGCAAGATTTAGAGCAGCGCTTAGCCGCGCTGCACCACGAGTATTTACGTCTTGCGCAACAAGTGCGCAGCAGCGGAAATTAACAGAGGTTTAGCATGAAAGTAGCCTGCCCCACCTGTCAAAAAGAGGTGGAATGGACGGAAAAAAGCCCGCATCGACCCTTTTGCAGCGACCGCTGCAAGCTGATTGATTTGGGCGAATGGGCCAGTGAAAGCTACAGCATTTCAGGCAAAGAGGGCGCGCGTGAATTTACGCCCGACGCACAGGACTAAGTGGCAAAAAAAAAAGCCGCAAGTGTTTCACCTGCGGCCTAATAGTAGCTTTGTGGCAAGCAATGCCTTATTGGTGATAACGCACAACGATATCGACTTCTTCAGCACTGCCCATCACCACCGACACACGCTGGTGAATGTTTTCAGGCACGACATCCATGATGGGCTCTTTGCTGGTGGAGGCTTTGCCGCCTGCTTGTTCGATCAGCATGCTCATGGGGTTGCCTTCGTACATCAGACGTAGCTTGCCGGGCTTGCTTGGCTCGCGGCTGTCGTAAGGGTACATAAAGATGCCACCGCGCGTCAGGATGCGATGGATTTCCGCCACCATCGAGGCAATCCAGCGCATGTTGTAACGCTTGCCCAGAGGGCCTTCTTCGCCGCGCAGCAAGTCGTTAACGTAGTTTTGCATACCAGGCAGCCAGAAGCGCTGGTTGGACATGTTGATTGCAAATTCTTTGGTGGTGGGTGGGATTTTGACGCCTTCGCGTTGCAGGTAAAACTCACCAATGCGAGGGTCGAAGGTGAAAATATGTGTGCCGCGCCCTGTGCTTAATGCTAGCAGGGTAGAGGGGCCGTAGAGCACATAGCCTGCGGCTAGCTGCTCGCGGCCTGTTTGCAAATAGGTGGTGTCGTGTGTGGCGTCGTCATCGGGATTGGCTTGCAGGATGGAGAAGATAGTCCCCACCGTGACGTTGACGTCGATATTGGAGGAGCCATCGAGCGGGTCGAACATCACCAAAAACTCACCCTCGTGATTGCAGGGCACGGGGTTGGATTCTTCTTCGCTGCAAATACCTTTGACGGCTTTCATGTTTTGCAGGCTGTGTTTGATCAGGTCGTTGGCAATAACGTCGAGCTTTTTCTGACGCTCGCCTTGGATGTTGTCCTGTTCGGCGGCGCCAAGCACCCCCGCCAATGAGCCAAGCTGTACTTTGTAGGCGATTTCTTTGCAAGAAACCATCAGACCGTCGATGACGTCCACTAAGGCGGCATTGCTACAGTTTTTTTCCAGATAATTGCGCAGACGCATGTCAAACCCCGAGGCAGAAATGAATGGCGCGCATCTTACCGCAAAGCCAAAGCGTTTTCAGTGCCTTTGTGCATAAAGATTGCGCCTAGCCGATTGTGGGCTAAGTCCCTATAATGGCGGCCTTTTCAGTAGGTGAGGATCTTCGAATGGCCAACCCCATGACTTTTAATCGTGCTCTTGTTGAGAAATACGACCGCCCAGGCCCTCGTTATACCTCCTACCCCACCGCACCGCAATTCAGCGATAGCTTTGACGTAGACAGCTACAAAAAAGCCGCCACGCTCAGTAATGTTGCCCCTGCTAAACCACTTTCGGTCTATGTGCATATCCCGTTTTGTAAGAGCCTGTGTTACTACTGCGCTTGCAATAAAATCATCACACAGAAAACCGAAAAAGCGCTGGAATATCTCGATTATTTAAAAATTGAAATTGAAATGCAGGGCAAGCTTTTTGATAAAAAGCGCAAGCTCACGCAATTGCATTTAGGCGGCGGTACGCCCACTTATTTAACCTCCGAACAATTAAACGAGCTGATGGATTGTTTGCGTGAAAATTTCAATATGGATGAAAGCGACGATCATGAATTTTCAATTGAAGTGGACCCTCGCACCATCAGCACCGAGCGCATTAAAGAATTACGCGCGCAAGGGTTTAACCGTTTGAGTTTTGGTGTGCAAGATTTTGATGCCAAGGTGCAAAAAGCCGTTAATCGTTTGCAAAGCGAGCAGCAAGTTTTTGATTTGGTCGCCGCAGGGCGCGCGGAAAAATTCAAATCCATTTCGGTGGATTTAATTTACGGCTTGCCGCTGCAAACGGTAGAAAGTTTTAGTGTTACTTTGGATAAAATCATTCAGCTGCGCCCGGATCGTATTGCCGCTTACAGCTACGCGCATTTGCCTGAAATGGTGCGCGCACAGCGTTTAATTCGCAAAGAAGATATGCCGCCGCCTGAGCGCAAAATGGAATTATTGGAGCTGATTATCGCCCGCCTCACACAAGCGGGTTATGTTTATATCGGCATGGACCATTTTGCCTTGCCAGACGATGAGCTGGTTATTGCCCGTAATAAAGGCACGCTGCAACGTAATTTCCAAGGCTATTCCACTCATGGCGAGTGCGATTTAATCGGCCTGGGTATTACGGCGATTGGCTATGTGGCTGGCAATTACAGCCAAAACGTCAAAGTGCTTTCCGAGTATTACGAGCTGATGCAAGCGCGCAAATTGGCGGTACACAAAGGCTATACCCTATCCAACGACGATTTAATTCGCCGTGATTTAATTACCGATTTAATGTGCCACAACCGTGTGGATTTTAAAAAGTTCGAGCATAAATACGGTATTGATTTTAAAGCTTACTTTGCTGATGGTTTGGCCAAGCTAAAAGAAACCGTCGATGACGGTTTGGTGGAAATTCACCCGCACGAGCTGATTTTATTGCCGCAGGGCAATTTAATGATGCGCGTGGTCGCTATGGCCTTCGATGCCTACTTGGGTGAAAAGCAAAAAGGCAATTTCTCTCGGACGGTGTAAGCCTCGTGCGCCTCTGCCTCTGTGTGGGTGGGGGCGGCGCTTTTGGGGCGGAGTTGGATGATGTGGCCGGTCAGGTTCATGCGCACATGAAACGCGAAGAAACCACTTTGTATCCGCTTTATGTGCGCTAGCTTTTAGGCTTGCCTAGGGCGATGGCCAGCAAGGCCGCGCCCGCCAATACCCAGCAATAAAATACCTTGCCCGCCACCAACAAAGGTGGAATCCCCGCCAAAGACGCCGCCAATAAAATTTGCGCGCCATAAGGCAGTAGCCCTTGCACCACACAAGCAAAAATATCGAGCAAACTGGCACTGCGCGCAGGTGAAACCTGATGCGTTTGCGCCAGCTCTTTGGCGACAGAGCCGCTGATTAAAATCGACACGGTGTTGTTGGCGATAAATAAATTGCTCAGTGCGCTTAAAGAGGCAATGCCGATCTCCCCAGTGCGTGAGTCTTGACGGTGGCGGCTTAGGCTGCGGATTTGCCGCAACAGCCAGCTCAGCCCACCTTGTTCGCGCATTAAATTGGCCAGCCCGCCGACCAAAATCGACAGCAGGGTAATTTCAATCATGCTTAAAAAGCCCTGCCACATATCGTCCAAATAGCGTGTGAGCGAGTAATCGGGCAGCACTAACGCGCCCAAGACCCCTGCGCTGATAAGACCAATGGTCAGCACCAAAAGCACGTTCATTCCTGCTACCGCCAAAATTAATACCAGCAAATAAGGCAGCACCAAGAGCACCGGGGCTTCTTGCATCAGGACAGGTTCGCCGCTGCTTGGCTGCATAAATAAAATGAAAGCGGTGAGGGCGGCGGCAGGCAGCGCAATCCAAAGGTTGGCTTTGAATTTGTCCTGCATCTGTGCGCCCTGCGTGCGCGTGGCGGCAATGGTGGTGTCGGAAATAATGGAGAGATTGTCGCCAAACATAGCGCCGCCTACGACCGCTCCCAAGGTGAGGGCTTGGTCGAGATGGGCGGCCTCGGCAAAGCCGATGGCAATAGGGGCGACGGCGGCAATAGTGCCCATGGATGTGCCCATCGCCAGTGCAATCAGACTGGCAATAACAAAAATCCCAGGTAGCAACAGCTCGTGCGGCAAAGCGGTGATGCCTAGGTAGACAGTGGCGTCCACGCCGCCAATTTGCCGCGTGACCTGCGCAAAAGCCCCTGCTAGCAAGAAAATCAGGCACATCAGTATGATGCTGGGTTCGCCCATGCCTTTAAGCAGGCTATCGAGTGGGGCTTTGCCACGCTTGCGCCCGAGCAATAAGGCCAAGGCAATGGCAGGCAAAATCGCAATGGGCGCGCGCAGGTGATAAAAGCCCATCGGGTCGCCTTGGAGGGTGTAATACAGCCCAAAGCCAAAAAAGAGCACAAGAAAGAAAAGAAGTGGCGTAAGCGCCAAAGCGGAGCCGCGTTGCTGCATGATGGTGTCGATTACATAAGAAGAAGCGGCATTGTAGGGAAGAAGCCCTAGAGCGTCTAACTCTTTAGGCTAAAGCGTTCAGTGCCTAGCGTGGCGCTGAACGCTTGGCGAGCTTAGCCGCCGCAAGAGCCGCAGCACATGCCATCGCCATGAGAGGGCTTGATTTCGTAACCCGCTTCACGGATGACTTGCTTTAAATCGTCGATGGAAATTTTAGAGCGGTCAAAACTCAGATCGGCGCGACCTGCGGTAAAAGACACCGTGGCTTTTTCTACGCCTGCACTGGCTTGGAGGGCGTTGGTGATAGTTTCGGCGCAGCCGTCGCATTTCATGCCATTAATACGGATGGATGTCAGTTCCATAAATACCTCGAATAGAAGGGGAGTGGGGAATTTGGCGGGCATTATACTTGAGTATTTTGCTCGGGCAATAAACATAAGGAGGCACATCTTTAACAGTTTGCCTCTATACCTTAACTAGCGCTCGAAGTAGTATGCCAAGCCCAAA
>JBDKHD010000026.1:0-8771 GCA_039797885.1 Pseudomonadota bacterium | reverse complement strand
AGCGGGGTTTTCAAATGCGCCTAAATTGGCGTTGCTAGAGGCTTGATTGGGCAGGGTTAAGTCCAGTAGTTTTGCGTCGGGCGTGCGCGCTAAAAACGCTTCGATTTGTTGGTGGTTTTCTTGTGGCAGTACGGAGCAGGTGGCGTAGAGCAGGCGGCCACCGCGTTTGAGGGTTTGCCATGTGCTGTCGAGCAGCCGCGTTTGCAAGCTGACCAGCGCGTCTATGTCTTCACGGCGGCGCAGCAGTTTGATGTCGGGGTGGCGGCGAATCACGCCCGTGGCCGAACAGGGTGCGTCGAGCAAGATGGCGTCAAAGGCAGTGCCATTCCACCAAGAGCTGACTTCGCTTAAATCCGCGCAGACAATCTGGGCACTAAGCTGTAAGCGTTCTAAGTTTTGGCGCACGCGCTCTAGGCGTTTTTCTTCAATATCCAAGGCCAGTACTTGGGCATCAGCTTGTTCCAAAATATGGCAGGTTTTTCCGCCAGGAGCGGCGCAGGCGTCCAGAATGTGTTCGCCATTTTGGGGTGCTAAAAACAGCGCTGCCAGTTGCGCGGCTTCGTCCTGCACGCTAACCCAGCCGTCGGCGAAGTGCGGCAGTGCGGTGACGTCCATGCCCTGAGCTAAATAAATACCTACAAGGCTAAAAGGCGCGGCTTGCGCTTCGATGCCTTGGTCTTGTAGCAAGGTCAAATACTCATCACGCTGAATCTGGCGAGTGTTGACGCGCAGGCAAATAGGGGCGGATTGGTTGTTGTTATCTAAAATGGCCGGCCAGTGCTCAGGCCAGCCTTGGGTTAGCATTTTTACCAGCCATTTAGGGTGGCTAGTTGCAGTGACGGGGTTGTCATCCAAGGGCAGTAGCAGGCTTTCGTATTCGCGGCCATAGCGGCGCAAGCAGGCGTTAATCACGGGCTTGGCGTAGGCTTTGCCCAGCTCGTCGCAGACTTCCACCGTGGCATGTACGGCGGCGTGGGGGGCTTTGCCTTGCAAGGCCAGCTGATAGAGGCCAACAATCAATAAAGCGTGCAGGTCTTGGTCTTCTTCGTTGAGGGGCTGTTTGAGCAGGATTTTGGCCAAGGCATTGAGGCGGAAATAATGGCGGCAGCTGCCCAGTACGAGGTCGCGCAAGAAGGTGCGGTCTTCGCTACAGACACGAGCTTCTAGCGGTGCAAGGCATTGCTGTAAGGATTGCCCGCCGATGACGGCTGCCAAGGCGAGAGCGGCGGCTTTGCGCGCGCTGTAGGGGGCTTGGCTGCGTTGGCCGTAAAGATTCATAACCTGCTCATTTTGAGTAAAGGGGCTATCTTAGCGGGTAGGCATACTTTTGTCGCTTATTGCCTGCCTAGCTGGCGCGGTCTCTACTGCAATCTGAATTGCTTCTCTTTTTTAATCGTAGCGGCGCGCATTGCGCGCCATAAAACCAAGGGCGATTCAACTGCTGTTACAGGCTAGACGCCAGCAGATGATTCACTTGGAATAAATGCGGCTGGCCGTTTAAGACATCGGCTATGCGCATGGCTTTTTTGCCAGCCAGCTGTATGTCGGTAATCAGCAACACGCCTTCGCCGCAGGCCACTTCAAGGCCGTGACTGCCGACATTCACAATAGTGCCTGGCAGGCTGCGGTTGCTGCGTTCCAGTGGCTCGGCCATCAGCACGCGAATACGTTCATCGCCAAGCTGGGTGAAAGTCATCGGAACGGGGTTAAAGGCGCGAATACGCAAAGCCAATTCCGAGGCAGGGCGTTGCCAGTTAATTAGGGCTTCGTCTTTGCTGAGCTTGTGGGCGTAGTTGGCCTGCGCATCGTTTTGTTGTTCGGGTTGCAAAGTGCCTGCTTCTACTTGTTTTAGGGTGTTCAGTAGCGCGGCTGGGCCCATTTGCGCAAGGCGGTCGTGCAGGCTGCCGCCTGTGTCGTCCATGCCGATGCCCGTGGTCACTTTGGACAGCATGTCGCCTGTATCTAGCCCTTTGTCCATTTGCATGATGGTGATGCCAGTGAGCTTGTCGCCTGCTTCGATGCAGCGCTGAATGGGCGCGGCACCGCGCCAGCGCGGCAGTAGGGAGGCATGCACATTAAAGCAGCCGTGCTTGGGGGCATTTAATACAGCTTCAGGCAGTAATAAGCCGTAAGCCACCACCACCATAAGATCGGCATTTAAACTCTCAAGCTCGGCAATGTTGGCAGGGTCTTTAAAATTTAGGGGCTGGTAAACAGGCAGATTGTGCTCCAGTGCCAGTTTTTTTACAGGGCTGGGTTGGAGCTGTTTACCGCGCCCAGCAGGGCGGTCGGGCTGGGTATAAACGCCAACAATACGGTGTTCGCTGTTAATAAGAGCCTGTAGATGAACGGCGGCAAAGTCGGGCGTACCTGCAAAGATAATGTTTAAAGCCATAAACTATTTGCGCGCCTCGGTTTTGTGTTTCTTTTCCAGTTTTTCTTTGATGCGATTGCGTTTTAAAGGCGAAATGTAATCCACATAGAGGATGCCTTCTAAGTGGTCGATTTCATGCTGAATGCACACCGCCAAAAGGCCACGGCATTCCATTTCAAAAGGCTTGCCGTCGCGGTCGAGCGCTTTTACTAGGCAATGCTCGATGCGGGTGACGTCTTCGTAAAAACCAGGCACAGACAGGCAGCCTTCCTGCATGGTTTCAGGCTCGCCTTCGAGGACGGTGATTTCGGGGTTGATAAATACCAGTGGCTCGGTTTTGTCTTCGGATACGTCTATCACCACAATGCGCTCGTGAATATCCACCTGAGAGGCGGCCAAGCCAATGCCTGGGGCGGCGTACATGGTCTCGAACATATCGGCGATGATGCCTTGCACGCGCTTGTCTACTTTCAATACGGGCGCGGCTTTGGTGCGTAATCTTGGGTCTGGGTATTCTAAAATGTTGAGTAAGGCCATAGAGTGTTAAGCTTTTCTAGAATAAAGTGGCTTTAGCTTGCTAAGATGCAGGGCAAAGTGTGGATTTCAATGTAATTCATTGATTTTGTGCAAAAAACAATCAACAAAAGCATTCTAAGGGTGTTTTTTTGAATAGGCTAATAATAAAGGGAATAAAGGATGAGCAAAACCATTAAAAGTATTCTGCTTGCGGGCCTGATCAGCTTATCGGCAAATGTTTTGGCTTTGAGCTTAAAAGCGGACGCGCCAGATCGCTACACGGTGAAGAAAACCGATACCCTGTGGGACATTGCGGGCAAGTACACCAGCAGCCCATGGGAATGGCCAGAAATTTGGTATGTGAACCCTCAAATTGAAAATCCTCATCTGATTTTCCCTGGCGATGAAATTAGCCTTATTCAGGTGGACGGTAAGCAGCGCGTGACCGTTACGGTGCGCGGGGAGGCCAGCAATACCGTCAAACTCAAGCCAGGCGCGCGCATTGAGCCTATCGAAGCCGCTATTCCTGCCATTCCTCAGGACGCCATCCGCAGCTTTTTACGCAATAACCGCATAGTGACAGCGCAAGAGCTGGATAGCGCGCCGCGCGTCTTGGCGGGCTTAGATGAGCGTTTACTTTTTGGTGCGGGCGAAAAACTGTATGCACGTGGCAATTTCGGTACAACCGCTCCTGCTTATGGCGTTTATCGTCAAGGCCAGCTCTATCGCGATCCGAGTACCAATGAAGTGCTGGGATTGGAAGCAGTTGAGCTAGGTTCGGGACGAGTGCTGGCTCAGCAAGATGACATAGTGACCTTGCAGTTGGATCGTACCAATCAGCAAGTGGCCATTGGTGATGTGCTGCTAAGCAACGCCGAGGGCGATTTAAACACCACTTATTTCCCCAAAGCACCTGCCAAAGCGGTGAGTGGCCGTATTATTGCCTCGGCATCGGGTATGACCAATATCGGCCAGTTCGACATAGTGGTGCTCAACCGTGGTGAGCGTGAAGGCTTAGAAAAAGGCGCCGTGCTGCAAGTATCCAAAGCAGGTGCAGTGGTGTACGACCGCAAAGCTGGGGATAAAGTCCGTCTTCCTTCGGAACAAGCGGGCACTATCATGGTGTTTCGCACCACAGAAAAACTGGCTTACGCTTTGGTACTGCGTACTTCGCGCGTCCTAAGCGTGGGTGATACTTTCGAAAATCCTGCACTTTAGGGGATCTCTATGCTCAAGGACGAGCAGCTGCTCGCATGGTGGCGGCTGAGCCATATTGATGGTATCGGCTCCAGCACTCTCAATAGTATCCGTAATCAACTTTCCGACCCGCGCGATTTAGTACGCACCGAGCCTGCGCAGCTTTTGGCTATGGGGCTAAAAGGCGAAGTCGTGCAACGCTGGCAAACGGACGAAAGCCTAAGCTTGGGCTTCGATAAGCTGCAAGCTTGGCGGCAGCGTAAAGGCTGTGGCGTGTTGCTGGCGGGCATTGCGCCATATCCGCAGGCGCTAAGTAGCCTGCCCGATGCTCCGCTGATTTTGTATTACCAAGGCAACCTCGATTGTTTAAAACAACCTTGCGTTGCCATGGTTGGCAGCCGCAACGCCACGCCCTATGCGTTGGAATGGGCACAGGCGACCGCCGCCGAGCTGGCTAAAGCAGGTGTAACCGTAGTCAGTGGCTTGGCTTTGGGAATAGATGGCGCGGCGCACCAAGGAGCAATCAGCACAGGCAGTACCATTGCGGTGCTGGGCAGCGGTGTGGATGTGATTTATCCACAGCGCCATGTGGGCTTGGCGCAAATGCTGGTGGGCAAGGGCTTGCTGTTGTCGGAGTTTGAGCTGGGTTTTGCCCCGCAGCCGCAAAATTTTCCGTCGCGTAATCGCATTGTCAGTGGCCTGAGCTTGGGCGTGGTGGTAGTTGAGGCCGCGTTAAAGAGTGGCTCGCTGATCACTGCCAAGCTTGCCGCAGACCAAGGCCGCGAAGTCTTTGCCTTGCCCGGTGCGGTAACCAATCCGCTAAGCCACGGCTGTCATCAGCTGATTCGTGATGGCGCGGTGCTGGTGCAAAACGCCGCTGAGGTTCTACAAGAATTAAACCTGAACTCAGGTGCACAAACTGAGCTTTTTCCTGCACCTAAGCTAGGCGATACCCCTAGCCTTCTAACCCATATCGATTACACCGCCACGTCCACCGATGCCATTTCTGTCCGTGCCGACATGGGCATAGCGCAGCTTCTGCCACAGTTGTTGGATTTGGAATTGCAGGGCTTTTTGCAACAAGTGCCTGGGGGTTATCGGCGCTTAAAATAGGAGGCGCTATGCGTGCATGGCAAATTCAATCAGATCACAGCTTCAAGCAAGTAGACCGGCCCATACCGACGCTGGGGGCGCAAGAGCTGTGCATCGCCGTGAAAGCCATAGGCGTAAACCGCGCCGACCTCTTACAAGTTAAAGGTTTATACCCTGCGCCTGCGGGGTTTGATTCCAGTATTCCAGGGCTTGAGTACGCTGGTGAAATTGTCGCCCTAGGCCAGTGTGTGCAAGGGCGCAAAGTCGGTGAGGCGGTGATGGGGCTGATTCCCAGCGGCGCTTATGCCGAGCATCTTTGTGTGCATGAGCTGGAAGCATTAAGCATCCCCACTGGGCTAAGCCTTGCCCAAGCTGCCAGTATCCCCGAAGCTTTTTTAACCTCCTATCGAGCTTTATTTCTTGAAGGCCAGCTGCAAGCTGGGCAGACGTGCTTGATTCGCCCTGCTACGGCGGCGGTGGGCTTGGCTGCGGTGCAGCTGGCGCAGGCCTTGGGCGCACGCGCCATCGGCTCCAGCCGTGATTTGACCAAGCTAGACAGCGCGCAGGCATTGGGTTTAACGGCCTGCGTTGAAGAAAATGCCAGCCTCGTCAAGCAGGTGAAGGCCCTCTGCCCAGAAGGTGTGGCGGTTATCATGGATATGCTTGGCCCAGACTGGAACAGCTTGCTTTCGGCATTGCGCCCTGACGGTGTGCTGGTTTCGGTTGGGGTGATGGCGGGAGTGCAAACTCAGCTCAATCTTTTTAGCCTGCTCACGGCAAGGCTAAAGATCCATGCTATGACCATGCGCAGCCAGCCTTTGGATCAGCGCATTGCTCTGGCGCGTCGTTTTAACGACAGCCTGCTGCCGCTGTTTAATGCGGGCAAACTTCAGCCCTTGCCTGTTCGCACTTTTGCCTTCAATCAAGCTCCAGAAGCCCTAGCCGATATGCAACAAGGGCAGTGGAGTGGCAAGCGCGTCATTCTTGTTTCCAACTAGGTGCGCAACGCACCAAGCTGGCGATCGAGCTTATCCACTTGGCTGGTGACATTGGCGCTGCTGTGGCTGGCTTGTTCGCCTAGGCTGGCTAAAGTACGAGCCGCATCACCAATGATTGTGAGGTTTTTGGTGATGTCTTCACTTACCGCACTTTGCTCCTCGGCGGCGGTAGCGACTTGGCGAATGTTGTCGGTGATGTTGGTAATGGCTTCCACCACTTGGTTCAAGGATTCATAAGCCGTACGGGTGATGTTCATGGTTTGGCTTGCTTGCTGGCTGCCGCTGTTAATGATGGCCACCGCTTGTTCTACTTCGTGTTGTAGCTCTTGAATCATGGTGTTGATTTCGGTGGTCGAGCTTTGCGTGCGGCTGGCCAGTGTACGGACTTCATCGGCCACTACGGCAAAGCCACGGCCTTGTTCGCCAGCTCTCGCGGCTTCAATGGCGGCGTTCAATGCCAGTAGGTTGGTCTGTTCGGCAATGGAGCCTATCACCACCAATATGCGGTTGATGTCTTCCGAGCGATTGGATACGCGGCGGATGGCGTCGCTGGCGCCGTGCATGTTGGTACTGAGGCTGGCGGAGGCGTCGGCGGCTTTGGCCAGCTCCGTTTGTGTGCCTGTGACGTTGGTGTGAATGTCTTTGGTGTGGCTGGATACATCGGCGGCAATGCGTGCGACTTCTTGCGCGGTGGCGGACATTTCTTGGGTGGCGGTGACGACGTTATCAATTTCGCTTTGTTGGTCGGCGGTGGCTTGGTTGGCTTGATCGCTGACAGACAGATTTTGCTTGGCCTCGGCACGCACTTGCTGGCCGATTTCTTTCAGCGACAGCACCATCTCGCGCAGCTTTTCCATAAAACGGTTGAAGTTACTACCTAGGCTAATCAGCTCGGAGTGGGTATCGAGATCGAGACGCTTGGATAGGTCGCCATCGGCACTGGCCAGCTGGGCAATTTGGCTGTTTAACGTGTTCAATGGCTGAGTAATAGAGCGCAGCAGAGTAACGATGGCAATCATGGATAGGGCACTTAGTAAGAACCCTGCAATCATCTGCCCCCATAGCGTTTGCGTGATTTCAGCGCGCGCCATCTCTTGTTGTGCGACCAGCTCCGCCATGGCCACAGATTTAGGCAGCTCGATAAGCAAAGACCATTGGCTGTTGGCGGTGGGAATTTTGATGCTTTTGGACAAATATAGGCTGTCATCGCTCTCTAATAGACCTGAGCCAATATGCAGTGACTTCAAGGTTTCACCGAGCTGCGGCATGGCTTCGGTCAGAGGGCGTAGTTGTTTGTCCTGATAATGACTGGAAGCAATGATAAGGCCTAGCGGGCTAAGCAGCGTGACCTTGGCTTGGCCTCCATATAGGTTTTGGTTGAGCTGTTCCACTAAGGTTTTAAACAAAGGCAGCTCAATATCCACACCCACTATGCCGTGAAACTTTTGGTTCACTATTATGGGCATCACTAGGCTAGTCAGTAAAATGTGCTCACCGCTGACCTCGTAAGGGTAGGGTTCCATGATGCAAGGCCTTTTGCTGTCACGCGAACACAGATACCACTCGGATTCGCGCACGCCGAATTCGTTGCGCTTATCGAGGTATTTGTCGTTCACCGCGATGGACTCTTGTACGATCTTATCGGCGGATAAGCGCCGCCAATAGATATCCACAGTTCCCAGCTGCGTGTTGGTGTGCTTGGCTGAGCGGCCAACAAAGTCGGCATCTTTGCCATCGTAGCCGTTGGCTTCAAATTGGGCATAGCTGGCGCTGATGTCTGGGTTGTTGGCTAAGGCGGCTTCGACCAGATCATTGAGCTGGTCGCGCGATAAGGGGTGTTTGGATTCGATGCTGCCCTCGATGCTGCGTTGCAGTACGCGCGGAATGCGATAAGCGGAATTGATATAGCCTGCAATCTGCTCGCCGTAAGCCAAGGACTCGGCTTGCAAACGACTGACAACCGCCGCAGATAGGTTACGCTCGGTGGCAGAGGTCAGCTTGGTACTCAGGTCGGAGATGCCTTCGTAGCTGCGCCAGACCATCATCAGCGCCATCAGCGCGACAATACCCAAGCTCGCAATAAAAAGTTTTAAGGTGAGGGATTGGTTTTTCATGAGGGGTTTTCCCGTAACAAACAGAACGCCCCTTGAGTGTAGAAGCCCTGTGCAAACTTGCACGGGGCTGGCTTACACCGCTGCACTGGTTTCGGCCTCGAGTACGCAGTTTTCCACAACCAAGCGATTGCGACCTGCGGCCTTGCCTTGGTATAACGTGGCATCAGCGCGGGCGATGGCCGTTTGTATGGTTTCACCCCGTCGGTAGTTTGAACGCCAGTATAGGTGAAGAAATAAAAAGGAAATTTGCAGCTGGCCGCGCTAAGAGAGGGCGCTCAGTGCAGCACGCAATTGCGCTAACGCTTGCGCCAGCACAGCTTGCTGCGTGCCGATATTGAGGCGCATAAAACCCTCGCCATTGGCCCCAAAACTCAGGCCGTCGTTTAATCCTAACCCTGCTTGCTGGACAAAAAACTGTTTCAGCTCGGCGTTGCTTTTGCCTAAGGCTCGGCAGTCCAGCCACATCAAGGCGGTGGCCTC
>JBDKHD010000025.1:0-6429 GCA_039797885.1 Pseudomonadota bacterium | reverse complement strand
CCTAATAATTACAGCTACCGCATTACCCGCGTGAGCGATGGTGAAATCGTTAAAACCAGCTCCATTAGTGATGTCTTTCCCGTAAGCGTCGAGCTGGATGGCTTTGAAGTGCGCTTTGAGGCGGGCAGTTTTAAAGCGGGTGATAAGTTTTTGTTAAGTCCGACGGGTACGGGCGCCAGCGATTTAGCCTTAAATATCACTCGCGCCGAACACATTGCCGTAGCCTCGCCGGTGGTCGCGGGCGCGTCCTTGGGCAATACGGGCAATGGCAAAATTACTCAGCCCAAAGTGTACGACACCAGCACGCCTTATTTTGCCAAACAGGGCGAATTAACGCCGCCCATTAAAGTGGTTTTTACCTCGCCCACCACTTACGACGTGCTGGATAATTCCGACCCAGGTCACCCCATTCCTCTGTTTCCGCCTTTAATGAATCAGCGTTTTACACCAGGCATCAGCAATAAAATACTGCCTGAAAATACCGGGCGTATGGCCTTTACCAGCTTCGGTGGTTTTTTAGCGCATCAACCGACTTTTCAAGCGCTCGCTCCTGCGCCCACGGTGAATGCGCAAAACGGTTTTGCTGCCGAACGCTTTAGCATTGCTTACACCGACCCTAGAACAGGGCAAGTCACCACTTCACCTGCTATTAGCACACCGGCTAATGCCAGTGCCAAAGACATTGCCACTGAAATAAACAGACGCGAAGGCGTGCGCGCCAGTGCGCGTACCACGATAGAACTGACCAATTTTACTGAGGATGCCAACCCCTTTTTACCCGAAAATATTTACGTTAACGGCGTGATATTGACCGACACCTTAGGCCCCAACCAAACCAAATACATGGCCAATTATCCAGAGCAAGTGCCCAACCCGATAACCCCTGCTTTTTTAGCCGACCGTATTAATGCGAATTACGATTTTCAGGCGCAGGGCATAGTGGCCAAAAGTGATGGCGACAAGCTCAGCATCATTGCGCTTAACGGAGAGGATTTAAACATTGAGGTGTCGGGCGACTTGGGATCGGGCTTTTCAGTGGGCAATGGCCAAGAAATTATTTTAGAAGAAACAGGCGAATCCCCTTTTGTGCCGCTTAGCCCTTATACGGGCTACAATTTCTCTCAGCATGGCCCCTATTCTTATCGTTTCGATGTGCCAGGGCAGGGCAGTTTTGATATTCAATTAACAGATAATTACCCCACCGCCACCGCCATGCTCAATGGCATTCGCACGCAGCTGCAAAATGCCGGCATGGCACTGACGGGCGATATCGACGTCAGCATCAGTGAGCGCGGCACCATCAGCTTTAAACAAAGCACGGTAATGAACGGCATGGGCATCAATGGATCCAACAAAATGACCATGGGCGGGCAATTAAAAGTCGTCACCGACCCAGGCTACAGCCTAATGATTGCCCCGCCTGGTAATAATTTATTTCCTGTTAATCCTGAAGGTGAACCAGAGCACTTTGGTTTTAATTTTAATATCGACGGCGTGCCAAAAAAAGGTGACAGCTTTACGCTGGATTTTAATAAAGATGGGCGCTCCGACAGTCGTAATGGTTTGATGCTGGGCGCACTGCAAAGCAAAGGCACGCTCAATAATAACGCCAGCTACACCGATGCCTACTCGATGCTGGTGGAACGCATTGGCTCTATTACCAGCCGCGCGCAAATTAACAGCGAATCTGCCGAAGTATTAAAGCAGCACTCCGAAAATACCCTAAGTAGTCTATCTGGGGTGAATCTTGATGAAGAAGCCGCTGCATTGATTAAATACGAGCTGGCTTACAACGCCAGTGCGCAAGTGATTTCTACCGCGCGTACTATTTTTGACACTTTAATTGCGACTTTCCGCTAGGAGCTAAGCCATGCGTGTAGCCACTTCTCAGCAATACAACACAGGTTTAAATAATATGCTGCGCAACCAAACCGAGGTGAATAAAACGCAACAGCAAGTGGCAACAGGCCGCCGCGTGCTAACGCCCGCCGATGACCCCGTGGCCTCCACCAAGATTTTGCAAATGCAGCAAGATATGGCCAAAAGCGAACAGTATGTGCGCAATATGAATGCCGCCGACAGTCGCTTAAAGGCCGAAGAAGCAGCGATGGATTCAGCAACCAGTTATTTTGCGCATCTAAAAGAATTAACCTCGAGCGCAAGCGGTGTAAAAACCCAAAGCGACAGGCAAGACATTGCCGCAGAAGTCGCGCAAATCCAAGAAGGTTTGGCGCAAATTTTTAATACCCGCGACGCCAATGGCGAATACATTTTTGCAGGCTTTAAAGGCAGCAATCCGCCCTTTGTCAAACAGCCCAATGGCCGCTATGAATTTATGGGCGACGAAGGCCAGCGCAAACTGGCGATTTCTGATAGCACCACCGTTGCCACAGGCGATAGTGGGAAATTTTTATTTGTCGATGTGCCCGCCAATAAAAATACGTTTATCGCTTCGCTTAACCCACAAAATAAAGGCGATTTACGCATTAACCCAGGCTTTGTCGTCGATGAAAAAAAATACGCCGAATTTTACCCCGATGGCTTGGTCATTACCTTTAACCCTGAGGATGCTCTAAGCCCTGCCACCGCTAATTTTACCGTCCGCCGCGCCAGTGATGGCCGCGTGGTCGAAGGCATGGATAAAGTCGCTTACAACGAGGGTGGCAATGTTGTGGCCGCAGGCATTTCCATCAATATTGAAGGCAGGCCACGCCCTGGTGACCAAGTTTTGGCGCAGTCCAGCCCCAAACAAAGCGTGCTCGACACCGTATTTCGTTTAACCGCAGGCTTAAATACCCTTGCCGATAACCAAATGGATTCAGACACCCTTGCCATTTTATTGGCGGACACCCTGACCAATCTGACCCACGCTGAAAACTCGGTGTCGGCTGTGCGCAGTGATTTAGGCGCGCGCATGAACATAGTGGACGGCACGCGTGAGCTTTCCGCCGATGTCAAAGTCGTCAATCAAGAAATTCTCTCCAAACTGCAAGACGTCGACTACGCCGAAGCCATCAGCCGTCTGTCGCTGCAAACCTTCCTGCTCGAAGCCTCGCAGCAAAGCTACACCACCATTTCAAGACTGTCGTTGTTTAACCATATGTAGGTTTGCTGGCATAACAATTGCTGTTTAACTCTCTAAGATAAGCACAACAGGAATTTGACATGTTTACCAACAAAGTAATTTTGGTGACAGGCGGCACGGGATCTTTTGGTCATGCTTTTGTGCCTATGACTTTGGCCAAGTACAACCCGAAAAAAATTATTATTTTCTCTCGTGGCGAAATGAAACAGTGGGAAATGGCCAAGCTCTTTCCTAACGACCCGCGTGTGCGATTCTTTATCGGTGATGTACGCGACCGCGACCGTTTATACCGCGCACTCGATGGTGTGGATTTTGTGGTACATGCCGCTGCGACTAAAATTGTGCCCACCGCCGAATACAATCCTTTTGAATGCATTAAAACCAATATTAATGGTGCTATGAACGTAGTGGATGCCTGTATCGACCACAGCATCAAAGGCTGCGTGGCCCTGTCGACCGATAAAGCCAGCGCGCCAGCGAATTTATACGGTGCCACCAAATTGTGCTCAGACAAAATGTTTGTGGCAGGTAATGCTTATGCGGGTGAACATGGCACTAAGTTTTCGGTGGTACGCTATGGCAACGTGATGGGTTCACGTGGTTCGGTCATTCCGTTTTTTGAATCTATTAGGAATACTGGCGTGCTGCCCATCACCGATGATCGTATGACACGCTTTATGATTTCGCTGGAACAGGCAGTGGAGCTGGTTTGGCACGCATTTGAAGACATGATTGGTGGCGAAATATACGTTAAAAAAATACCATCAATGAAAATTACCGATATTGCGAGAGTGATGGCACCTGCTGCCAAACAAGAAACCATAGGCATTCGTCCCGGCGAAAAACTGCACGAACAAATGATTGGTGCGGAAGACTCATATTACACCTATGAATATGACGAACACTTTAAAATACTGCCCGCGATAAATGGCTGGAGCAACGACAAAAGGCGCATTAAAAAAGGCAAGTTGGTGCCAGAGGGTTTCTCTTATACTAGTGATAATAACCAAGAATGGATGAGTGATGCCGATCTGAAAAACTGGCTAACAGAAAACGCCGAAAAAATAGGCAAAATTTAAGAGTTTTTTAACCACGGATAAACAAAGGCACACAGATCATTGCCGTCAAAAAAGTATCCATTTTAACCCGTGGTTAAACCAAGAATTTAAGAAGAAAATATTATGATTCCTTATGGCCGTCAGTATATTAATCAGGCAGATATTGATGCTGTAGTACAGGTCCTCACTTCTGATTTTCTGACGCAGGGCCCACAAGTTCCTGCTTTTGAACAGGCGGTCGCGAAAAAAGTCGGTGCGCAACATGCCATCGCGGTAAGCAACGCCACCTCCGCGCTGCACATCGCTTGCTTAGCCTTGGGGTTAAAGTCAGGGGATTATCTATGGACAACGCCCATCACCTTTGTAGCCTCAGCCAACTGCGCTTTGTACTGCGACGCACAAGTCGATTTTGTCGATATAGACCCACAAACCTACAACCTCTGCCCAAAAAAATTAGCAGAAAAACTCATTTGCGCCAAAGCAAAAAATAAATTACCAAAAATTATCGTGCCTGTGCATTTAACTGGCCAACCTTGCGACATGGCCGCTATTTACAAGCTTAGCCAAGAATACGGTTTTAAAATCATCGAAGATGCTAGTCACGCGATCGGCGGAAAATATAAAGAAGAATACATCGGCAGCTGCCGCTACAGCGACATCAGTATTTTTAGTTTTCACCCAGTAAAAATCATCACCACCGCAGAAGGTGGCATGGCGCTGACCAACAACAAAATATTGGCCGATAAAATGGATTTATTGCGCAGTCACGGCATTACCCGCAATTTAGAATTCATGACTCACGAGCCAGACGGCCCGTGGTATTACCAACAAATCGACCTAGGTTTTAACTACCGCCTAACCGAACTGCAAGCAGCTCTTGGCTTAAGTCAACTAGAACGACTAGATGAATACGTAGGAATGCGGCATCAAATTGCCGAACAATACCACCAAGCTTTCCAGAATTTGCCACTCATCACACCCTGGCAGCACCCAAACAGCTACAGCGCCTACCACCTGTATGTTATTCGTCTAGAACTGGGCGAAATAGACAAAACCCATCGCCAAATATTTGAAGAATTACGTGCGGCCGGCATAGGTGTGAACTTGCACTACATCCCAGTGCATACCCAGCCTTACTACCAGCAAATGGGCTTTAAACAAGGCGACTATCCACAGGCCGAGCAGTACTACCAAGAAGCCATTAGCCTGCCGATGTATGCACAGATGACAAGCAACCAAGTGCAAGAAGTGATACAAAGCATTCAAAAAGCTCTCACAGGATCAAGCTATGGATAAACACAGATAAACAGGGATAAAAAACTCTTAAGTTAATTCGAGTTTTTAGAGAGTAAACGTACTCTATGTTTAGCGAAAAATACATGAGCATCGTCATGATTCTGATATTTGCCATATTGAATGCACACAGCTAAAAGCGAGCATTATTGGCCTAATTAATGCTTAAGCTACGTGAGTGTCGTGCCCGAAAGAAAAGGAGTGAATATGTACGAGGTAGAATTTAGAAAAATATTTGAAAAGTGGTTCAAGACAAAAAATTTTTTTATGGAAGATGTAAAAAAATTCTTATTAGATAGTAGAGATGATTACCCTTGTTATTATCAAGATTTTACCAAAGAGTATTATAAGGATTATTATTGCTCAGTTTTTGATGCTAGCATCACTTATTATGATCAAGGAAGGCCAGTTTTTTATTTGCCTATGTTTATTTATAAATCAAGTGGCGAAAATTTTATTTTGTCAACGAATGGCGAGTTTGTTTATCATCCATTATTTAATAAAAACCTATCTAAATCTTATGTTAAAAAAATATCAAGTAGAATAATTGGATTTATTTTTGATTTTTCTAAATCGTTTAATATTAATAATGTTTTATTTTATGGAGGTAATGAGATATTTGGCGGGTGGGAGGAGTCTGTTGTTGATGTTTCTATCTCTGACAATATAAGATATAAATACTATGTAGACCTAAAAGAAAATATTTTAGAAATACGATCAAGTCTTCGTGAAAGTTATAAGTCTCTTGTTAATAAATCTCTAAATTTATTTAAGTTTGAGGTTTTTGATTATTGTACTGATGAACTTATAGAGGAATTTAGAGAATTTCATTTTCAGGTAAGTGGAAAGAGAACTCGAAGCCGACAAAGCTGGAAAATACAGCAGGATCAAGTTAATAGCAGTGGCGGATTTATTATAAAAATTAGCGATAAGAGTGATGCTTTTATTGGTTTTTCGTTATTTTTATATAGTAAATTTGAAGGAATGTATGCC
>JBDKHD010000024.1:0-3254 GCA_039797885.1 Pseudomonadota bacterium | reverse complement strand
CTCTTTTTTGTGCGTAATGCTTTCCCCGTTATTTGGGTGGTTAGTCGTGCGCAAGAGGTGCCTATGCTGCATGAGTTTGCCAGTACGGTGCAGCGTGCGTTGCTGGCGAAAACGGATTTTTTGGATGCGCCCTTGCGCTTTAGCTGGCCTTTTATTCGCTCGCGCAAAGAGGATCAAAGCCGCGCTGTGGCGCTGCAAGCCTTGCGTACGCAGTGGGATTTTTTTCAGAAGCAAGGCGTGCAAGCGGTGCTGTGTTTCGACAGGGTTAGCCAAGAGTGGCTCGCCGCCGCTGATGTGCCTTGCGTCTTTGCTGCCCCCAATTTACCCACTTGCCTAAGCAGTGCCGAGCATAAAAAAGCACTGTGGCAGGCACTTTTGCCCTATTGCCCGCAATGATTTCCATTCGACCCGCCGCCGCCGCCGATTTTACGGCCATTTCTGCCATCGACCACAGTGCGCATTCGCACCCTTGGCCGTCCTCTGTGCTAAAGCGTTATGTGGAAAAGCCGCATTGCACTTGGGTGCTGGAGGTGGATGGCCAAGTGCTGGCTTTTGCCGTCAATACTTTGGTTGCCGACGAGGCTGAGCTTTTGACCATAGCGGTGTCGCCCAAGCAGCAAGGTTTAGGCTACGGGCGAGAGTTGATGAATTTCTTGCAGCAGTCTTTAAGTACGCAGGGTGCGCAAAACTGGTATCTGGATGTGCGCGAAAGTAACCATAAGGCCATTGCCCTTTATGAAGCAATGGGCTTTTGCCAAGCTGGGGTGCGCCCTAATTATTACCCCAGCGCCCACGGCAGTGAGGATGCACTGCTTTACGCTTTGGCGTTTTAAGCTTTAGTGCGGCGCGTATTTTTGCAATTTGCGCTGTAGGGTGCGGCGGTGCATGTTCAGCACGCGGGCGGTGGCCGAAATGTTGCCGTCGTTTTCATTGAGCACGCGCTGGATGTGTTCCCATTCCAAACGATCAACCGACATTACTTCGCTGTCCGAGGCGCTAGAGAAAATGGGCGCTTCTTCGCCATCGGTAAAAGCGGCCACCAGTTCTTGTAGGGTGGCAGGCTTATGCAGGTAGTTGTGCGCGCCCAGCTTCACCGCCTCCACCGCCGTTGGGATGCTGGCGTAGCCTGTGAGCACCACAATGCGGCAGTGCGGGCATAGGGTTTTGAGATTTTTAATCAAAGCCAGCCCCGATTCTTGTTCCAGGCGCAAATCCAGGCTGATCCAATCGGGCTGAAAGCGTTGCACTTGCTCCAAGGCTTGTGCGCCGTTGTGGGCAAAGAGGGCTTCATAGCCTTGGCGCACTAGGCTGCGGTTTAGCACCTGAGTGAAATGCACATCGTCATCAATAATCAGTACGCGCGTTTGCATGGCTGTCCTTATAAGACGGGTAAACGTAGGCGGCAAAGGGTGGAACCTTCCGCCTGCGCCAAAAGATGAATGTTACCGCCAAATTGCTCGATACTGGCGTTGCTCAGATACAGCCCAAGCCCCATGCCGTGTTCTTTGCTGCTGGAAAAGGTATGGCGTTCATGCAGGTTTTGTGCGGCTTTGGGGTCGCTTTGCACGATGTCGAGCTGCCAGAAGCCTTCTTGCACCGAGCTATACAGGTGCACGGGTTCGCTTCCAGCTTCGGCGGCGTTATCCAACAAATTCAGCAGCGCCTGATCCAAAAGCGGTGAGGCAGCAATCAGGGCATAAGCACCCAAGCCGTGATCGTGCCACAGAGCTTTGGGGTGGCTTAGCCGCCAGCGTTCAAGCAAATTTTTCAGCCAGTCGGCGGCCAGTTGTTGGCCGCTGGAGCGTGCTTCACGCCCCGCATGAGCAAGGCGTTTGAGAGCAGCGCGGCAAGTGCCAACCTGTGTTTGTAGGATGTTTAGATCCTCGCTACTAAGTGGCTCTTGTGCTTTTAAGTCACCCAACAGCAAGTTCATGGTCATCAAGGGAGTGCCCATCTCGTGCGCCGTGCCTGCGGCCAAGGTCGCAATGCCGATCAGCTGTTCGTTTTTAAGCTGTTGCTCGCGCAGCGTGTGAATTTCTTGGCGCTGGGTTTCGCGGCTGTGTACCAGTGCAGGGATGAGGGTGATTAAAATCACCGCGCTGACGACAAAAGTGAGCCACATACCCAGCATATGCAGATCAAACAAAGACTGGCTGTGGTCGGCCATGGAGTGCAGCAGCAGTGGCTTATGCCATTGCGTGAGCGCGGAGTAGTCGATTACCGTTAGGAGCGTAATGGCCAATGCTTGCTTGCGTGGCAAGCTGTAGGAGGCCATGACCAACAGCACCAAATAGTAGGAAATCAGCGGGTTGGCCACGCCGCCGCTTAGGTACAGCATCAGCGCAAAGAGTTCGCACTCGATAATAAGTTGTAACAACAGCTGATAAGGCCGTACCGAGCCGCGCCATGCGCGCCACGCACCCAGTGCGGTTAAGCCCGTATAGGCTGCCAATAGCAGCCACACCCAGGCCAGTTTGTTAAAGCCTAAAAAGTGCAAATACAGCAAAAAGGCCAGCCAGACGCCTAGGCTGGCAAGGCGTAACAGGCTTAAGCGCTGTAAATGCGTGCGAATGAGGTCGTGGTTGGCAATCATGCGTCGTCGTTGGCTTTGAGCACTTTGGCGTTAAAGCCTGCTTCACTGAGGATGTAAGCGGCGGCTTCGGCGCGGGCATTGCCAATGAGTACATAGATAAACTCGTGTGACAGCTCGCCAATACGACTACGCAGCTGCGCCAAAGGGATGGCTTGAGCGCGGTGAATGGGGTTGGCCGCGACTTCTTCATTTAAGCGCACGTCCAAAAGCACCGTGCCCGTATCGCCATCGGCAATCAGCACCGCCAGCTCGCTTTCGCTGATATGGCTAACGACTGGGGTTTTTAGTAGCAGGTTGAAGTTTTCTTTGTTTAACGCCATCAGCGTGCCGTCGCTGCTCATGGTCACGGTGGCATTGCGGGGTAGGTTGCTGATCAGCGCGTCTTCACCAAAGAGTTTGCCTTGGCCTAAAGCGGCCAAGGTTTCGTTTTTACCGTTTTGTAGGCGGCTCACTAGGGCTTTGCCATTTTTGATGATGTAGCACTCTTGCCCCTCTTCGCCTTCGCGGATGATTTCATCGCCTAGGCGTACCGCGCGCTCTTCAAAGGCGCTCAGTAGCTTTTGAATGTTGCCAGGGGGGATGCGGCTAAAGAGGTTGGAAGTCAGCAGGGTTTCTAGCCAGTCGTGGTCTTCGTCGTGCTGGCTTTCTTTTTGGGTGAGTT
>JBDKHD010000023.1:0-7371 GCA_039797885.1 Pseudomonadota bacterium | reverse complement strand
TCCCTGCGTGCCGCCTGCTTGGGGTGGTTAAATCATGCTGCGCAAAACGTAGTGCAAGATGCCTTGGTTTTGATAGTAGAGAATTTCCGCTTCGGTATCGAGGCGAGACTTCGCCATGATTTCTTGCGTGCCGTTTTTACCTTTGAAGATTACCCTCAGCTCTTGCCCAGGCGTGAGCTTGCCAGCCAGATCAGGCACATCCACGCTTTCCTCCCCCGTTAGTCCTAGCGTTTTGCGTGTAACGCCTTCGGGAAATTGCAGCGGCAAGACGCCCATGCCTGCTAAGTTGGAGCGATGGATGCGCTCGAAACTTTCGGCCAGCACCACTTTAATACCCTGCAAAATCGTGCCCTTGGCCGCCCAGTCGCGGCTAGAGCCCGTGCCGTACTCTTTGCCTGCAATCACCACCGCAGGAATGCGGTCGTGGACGTAGCGCATGGCCACGCCGTAAATGGGCAGCACTTCGCCATCAGGCCAGTGACGGCTGACGCCACCTTCTACCTCAGGGGTGATTTCGTTGCGAATGCGGATGTTGGCAAAAGTGCCACGCATCATGACTTCGTGGTTGCCACGGCGTGAGCCGTAGGAGTTAAAGTCCTTCACCGTCACGCCATGACCTTGCAAGTAATGCCCAGCGGGGCTGCTGGGTTTGATGCTGCTGGCGGGGGAGATGTGATCGGTGGTGATGGAGTCGCCAAAGAGCGCCAAGATGCGCGCATTGTGTATGGCCTGCACTTTAGGCGGTACTTTATTTAGGCCATCAAAGAAAGGCGCTTTGCGAATGTAGGTGGAGTGCTCTTCCCATGCGTAGGTTTGGGCATCGGCAACGGGCAGGGCTTGCCAAGCTTTATCACCCGTAAAAACATTGGCGTACTCGCTGCGAAAGCTCTCGGTGGTGACGCTGACCATTGCCGCTTGGATTTCGGCGCTGCTTGGCCAAATATCCTTGAGATAGACCGCGCCATTTTTACCTTGGCCTAAAGGCTCACGGCTGATGTCGATGTTCATGCTGCCCGCCAGCGCATAGGCCACCACTAAGGGTGGTGAGGCCAGCCAGTTGGTGCGGCTGTTGGGATGGATGCGGCCTTCAAAGTTGCGGTTGCCCGACAACACCGAGGCCACGATTAAATCCCCTGTGCTGATAGCTTGGTCGATTTCGGCCTCAAGCGGGCCTGAGTTGCCGATGCAGGTGGTACAGCCATAGCCCACCAGGTTAAAGCCGAGCTGGTCGAGGTAGCGCTGCAAGCCTGTGGCGTTGAGGTAATCCGTGACCACCTTGGAGCCAGGGGCGAGCGAAGTTTTAACCCAGGGCTTGCGGATAAGGCCTTGCTCTAGGGCTTTTTTCGCCAGAAGCCCCGCCGCCAGCATGACGCTGGGGTTGGAGGTGTTGGTGCAGCTGGTGATGGCGGCAATGACGACATCCCCTTGATGCAAACGGAACTGCTGCCCATGCAGGCTGACGTCTTGGCCGTCTTTTGGTTTTTTGCCTTGCTCAGTCAGAAGCTTGTTCATGGTGCTTTGCACTTGCGTCAGGGCAACGCGGTCTTGGGGGCGTTTGGGGCCTGCAAGGCTTGGCTCAACTTGGGCTAAATCCAGCTCCAACACTTTGCTGTAGTGCGCTTCTTTGCCTGTTTCGTGCCATAAGCCCTGTGCCTTGCAGTAGCTTTCTACCAAGGCGATAGTCGCTTCATTGCGCCCTGTTAGGCGCAAGTACTCTAAGGTGCGTTCATCGACGGGGAAGAAGCCGCAAGTCGCACCGTATTCAGGCGACATATTGCCCAAGGTGGCGCGGTCGGCAACGGCCAGGTCTTTTAAGCCTTCGCCAAAGTATTCAACAAATTTGCCCACCACTTTTTCTTTACGCAGCAGCTCGGTCACGGTCAGCACGAGGTCGGTGGCAGTCACGCCTTCTTTGAGCTTGCCTTTGAATTTCATGCCAATCACTTCAGGAATAAGCATGGACAGTGGCTGGCCGAGCATGCCTGCTTCGGCTTCAATGCCCCCTACGCCCCAGCCCAGCACACCTAGGCCGTTGACCATAGTGGTGTGGCTGTCGGTACCAACTAGGGTATCGGGGTAAGCCCAAGTGCGCTGTTGTTCATCCTCGCTGTGCCACACGGTTTTGGCCAAATACTCTAGGTTTACTTGGTGGCAAATACCTGTGCCAGGCGGTACAACGCGGAAGTTTTTAAAGGCTTTCTGCCCCCAACGTAAAAACTGGTAGCGCTCGCGGTTGCGCTGATACTCAAGTTCGACGTTCTGAGAAAAGGCTAAGGGCGTGCCGAAATTATCGACCATGACCGAGTGGTCGATGACCAAATCGACGGGCACCAGTGGGTTTACTTTGGCGGGGTTGCCCCCTGAGGCTACGACAGCATCGCGCATGGTGGCTAAATCCACCACCGCAGGCACGCCCGTGAAATCTTGCATTAAAACGCGTGCGGGGCGAAAGCCAATCTCGTGGCTGAAACTGCGTTTTTCCTCCCAGCGCGCCAGCGCTTCAATATCGGCTTTTTGGGTGTGCAGGCCGTCTTCGCTGCGCAATAAATTCTCCAGCAAGACCTTCAGGCTAAAAGGCAAGCGTTGAATTTGCGGGAAGTGTTTGGCTAGTTTGCTAAGGGAGTAGTAGTGGTAGGTTTGTGTGCCGACTTGCAGAGTTTGGGTACATTGATAGCTGTCTTTGCTTTGGCTCATGGCTAAGCGCTCCTGTGAAGCTTTCCAATATTGCCGCTGACAAATAGGGCTCAGCGGCTCCTTATACGTCTTAGTAGGTATTGGAATACTACGCCTTCGCGTTCAGATAACAACCACACAAGCTATGCCGTTTTTAGGGCTGCTTGGTACGCTGCCTAATGCGGGCTTCTGCGTGTGCCAGAATTATTTCCTCCAGTAATTGTTGGCGGCGGCGATGGTTTGGAAGTTGATGGCAATCACCTGCGAGGCCGCAGTCAGGCTATCGGCCGAGTTGGCGTAGTCGGGGCGCAGCTTGTGCAGCATTTCGACGTCGGGCTGGGTGTATTTCACGCCACGGCGGCTTAAGGTGATGGCTAGCTCGAAGCCTTGTTGTGGGGTGTCGGTAATTAGACTGGTTAACCATGCATCGGTCATTGTTCATTCCTCATCAAAGATTGTTGTTGTCTCTGGTTTGTATAACCACCAAGGCAAGCTACCCCATTCTGGCTGTTTTTCCAATTTCGTTTTTGGCCATGGCGCTTAGGCGGGGCGCCGCTTGCAAGAGAGAGGCTCTTTTAGGCCAAACACCAATCCATGTTAGTGTTCGCTTACTGCGTGTAAGTGTGCGCTAACTTAAAGTAAAATATGAGGTTCCATCTCTAACGCCGTGCTGCATCATTCTTTTCGTTTTTTCTTCTTGGTGAAATTAAGCAGGCCGCATCGGTCTTGTTTTTCCAAGTAAGTGACTGTTTACAAAAAACCTGCTTTCGCCTGCGCGTGCTCTTGCAAAAAGCCTTTTGAGTTTCTATAGTGTCGCATCGTGGAGAAAAGTGGGTATTTGTGGAGGGTGGTGGTTCTAAAACCCTCAATTTCACACAGCGCCCCCCAGAAAAATCAACAAGCGGGAAGACTATGTTTCGCGGCTTACATTCACTCAACCTAGATACCAAAGGGCGGTTGGCAATTCCGGCGAAGTACCGTGATGCCTTAATCGAGCTTTGCGCTGGGCGTTTGGTGGTGACTGTGACTGTGGATGACCCTTGTCTTTCCATTTATCCCATTGCGCAGTGGGAAGCACTTGAAGCCAAGCTCAATGCCTTGCCCAGTTTGAATAAAGACGTGCGTCGTATTCAGCGCTTACTGATTGGTTATGCCACGGATTTAGAAATGGACAGTAACGGCCGTATTTTGCTGCCGCCTTCTTTGCGTGAGCGAGCCAAGCTGGACAAAGAGGTGGTACTTATGGGGCAAGGTAAAAAGCTGGAATTGTGGAATAAAGCCGACTGGGATGCCGAAGACGACGCTTATCGTGCTGGCGAAGTCGGCCAAAGCCTGCCTGCGGATTTACTGGAGCTAGCGCTATGAGTTTGGCGCAGCTGGTGCACACTACTGTGTTGCTCAATGAAACCGTGGATGGCTGTTTGAATGACCCTAAAGGCGTTTATGTTGATGGCACCTTTGGTCGCGGTGGCCACAGTCGTTTGCTGTTAAGCAAGCTGGCACCACAAGGGCGTTTGATCGGTTTTGATAAAGACCCGCAGGCAATAACGGCGGGGCAGCAACTTGCGCAAGAAGACGCGCGCTTTTCGATCGTGCAAGCGGGCTTTGCGCAGATGCCTGTAGAACTTGCGCGCATGGGCATCGAAAAAGTCCATGGCATCTTGCTGGACTTGGGTGTGTCTTCTCCGCAGCTCGATGACAGTGAGCGCGGCTTCAGCTTTATGCAAGACGGCCCGCTGGATATGCGTATGAACCCCGATGCAGGCCAAAGCGCCAGCGATTGGGTGATGACCACGCCTGAAAGCGAAATAGCTCGGGTGTTAAAAGAATACGGTGAAGAGCGTTTTGCCAAGCGTATGGCGCGGGCTTTGGTGCAAGCGCGCAGTGAAGCGCCGATTACGCGCACCTTGCAGCTGGCCAAGATTATCAAAGAAGCCAACCCAGCTTGGGAAAAACACAAGCACCCTGCGACGCGCGCCTTTCAGGCCATCCGCATTGCGGTCAACAACGAGCTGGGTGAGTTGGAGCAAGTGCTGGAAAGCAGTGTGAATTTGCTTCTGCCGCAGGGGCGTCTGGCGGTCATCAGCTTTCACTCTTTAGAGGATCGTTTGGTGAAGCGCTTTATCCGCGCTCAGGAAAATGGCCGTGAATTGCCCCGTCATATTCCAGTTACCGATGACATGCTCGGGCGTACCCTAAAAAAAATCGGGAAAGCCATTATGCCAACAGACGCCGAGATTGAGGCTAATCCACGCGCGCGCAGCGCGGTGCTGCGCATCGCAGAGCGTTTGGCATGAAATGGAAAGTGGTGCTGCTTTTGGCCTTAGTGCTGTCTGCTTTATGGCAAATCAGTGTTGCCCATGAGCATCGCCAGTTATTGCAGCGTTGGCAGCAGCAAGACGCCCTACGCAACAACTTGCAAAGGCAGTACAGCATGCTGTTGCTGGAGCGCAGCACTTTGGCGGCGCACAACCGCATCGATCGCTTAGCACGCCAAGAATTAAATATGACTGAACCTAAAAACATACAGGTTTTGACACGATGACAACAAAAGCCCCGACCGAGTTAAAAGGCATTGAGCGCTGGCGCTTTGGGCTAGTGCTGGGTGTTTTTTTGGTGTTGTTGGCGGTCGTGGTTGCTTGGCTTATCAAATTGCACGTGGTGCAGCAATCTTTTTTGGTCGAGCAAGGTGAAAAGCGCACAGTGCGCACCGAAGTTCAGGCGGCCATGCGCGGCATGATTACCGACCGCTTCGGCAAGCCTTTGGCTGTAAGTTCGCCTGTGGTGGATATGTGGCTAAATCCTCAGGAAGTGGCGCTGGAATCCGTACCTGAAGTGGCCAAAATGCTGAATTTGCCTGTGCGTGAGCTGGGATTAAAAACCTCTAAGGCGGCACGAGAAGGCCGCTCTTTCTTGTATTTAAAACGCCAAGTCGAGCCTGCTGTAGCGCAAGCCTTATTACAAAAACGCATTCCTGGTGTGTATGGCGAAGAAGGCTTTCGCCGTTTTTACCCCGCCGCCGAAGTCACCGCGCACACAGTGGGCATCGTGAATATCGACGGTCGCGGCCAAGAAGGTTTGGAGCTGGCCTACGAGGACTACTTGCGTGGCACTTCAGGATCGCGCCAAGTGGTGAAAGACCTGTACGGCAACGTCATCAAGCAGCTGCAAGTAAAGGACGTGGCAAAAGCAGGCGGTAATCTGACCTTGACCTTGGATTTGCGCTTGCAGTATGTGGCTTATCGCGAGCTCAAAGCGGCAGTGAATCAACACCAGGCGGCTTCAGGCAGCGCCGTGCTGCTCGATGCCAAAACCGGTGAGATTTTGGCGCTGGTTAGCCAACCTTCGTACAACCCAAATAATCGTGCGGCCTTAAAACCCGAAGCCATGCGCAATCGTGCGGTCGCAGATTTGATAGAGCCTGGCTCGACCATCAAACCCTTTACCGTGGCTGCGGCGCTGCAAACGGGCAAATACACCCCAAACACGCAAATCAATACGTCGCCTGGCTACATTCGCGTAAAAAATAAAACAGTACGCGACCATCGTGATTACGGCGTGTTGGATTTAACGGGCGTCATCACCAAGTCCAGCAACGTTGGTGTTATCAAGCTTGCGCATGATATGGGCGCACGCCAACTGTGGCGGTTTTTTACAGGCGCCGGTATCGGCCAGCCCAGCGTGTTGGGTTTTCCAGGTGAGGCCATTAGCCAAATGCCCTACCCCGAGCAGATGGATTCCTTGCGTTTGGCCACTGTGGCCTTCGGCTATGGCCTGTCCATGTCGCCTTTGGGCTTGGCTTACGCCTACACCAACTTCACCGAAGAAGGCTGCCGCAAGCCTGTCACCTTGGTGCAGGACATGACACAGGGCAAATGCGAAGAGGGCATTTCAGCCCCTATCGCCAAACAAATGCTGCGCATGATGGAAACTGTCACTACCAAAGAAGGTACGGGTAGCCGTGCGCGCGTACCTGGCTATCGCTCAGGTGGTAAAACGGGTACGGCGCACCGTGTCGGGCGTAGAGGCTACGAAGAAGATTCTTACACTTCCCTTTATGCGGGGATTGCGCCCATTTCCAATCCTGATTTGGTGCTGGTGGTGGTGATCGACGATCCCAAAGGCAAGGAATATTACGGTGGTGAAGTCGCTGCACCCGTATTTTCGCGCATCATGGAACAAGCTTTGCGCTTGCGCCAAATTGCGCCCGATGACGGCAGTATTCAGCCCTTACAGGTTGCAGGAGGTATTCAATGAAACTTGGTGATTTGGTGCAAAACCTGTTCTTTTTACCACCTGAATGGGATCGCGAATTTAATGATATTGCCAGCGACAGCCGCGATTTAAATCCAGGCGATGTATTTTTAGCATTGTCTGGTCTGCATGCGCATGGCGAAGAGTTTATTCAAAAAGCCATTGCCGCAGGTGCGGTCGCAATACTGGCTGCGGGCGAGCAAAGCTTTCGCTGCGAACACAATGCGCAAGGGCAAAGCGTTCCTGTTTTTTATGCACCTGAAATAGCGATACAGTGGCGCGAATTATTACTGCGTCGTTACCCATTAGATATGACGCTTTTTGCGGTAACAGGCACCAATGGTAAAAGCTCGGTTACTCAATATATCGCTCAGCTTTATGAATTGTGCGGCACAGCTTGCGCGGTATTGGGCACTTTGGGCAACGGTCGCGTGCAGGATTTAA
>JBDKHD010000022.1:0-4404 GCA_039797885.1 Pseudomonadota bacterium | reverse complement strand
TCGAAACCGACGACAGCACGCGCTTTAAAATCACTGCCGCCCAGCTGGAAGCAGCCATCACCCCAAAAACCAAACTGGTGGTGTTAAACAGCCCCTCCAACCCCACGGGTGTGGCTTACAGCGCCGAAGAGCTAAACGCTTTGGCCGAAGTGCTGCGCAAACACCCGCAGGTATTGATCGCCTCCGATGACATGTACGAATACATCTGGTGGGCGGAGTTCAAATTTGAAAATATTTTAAACGTGGCCCCCGACCTGTACGAGCGCACCATCGTGTTAAACGGCGTGTCCAAAGCCTACAGCATGACGGGCTGGCGCATTGGCTATGCCGCAGGTCCTGCCAAGCTCATCGGTGCGATGAATAAAGTGCAATCACAAAGCACCTCCAACCCCACATCCATTTCACAAGTGGCCGCTGAAGCCGCGATAAACGGTGGCCGTGATTGCGTATTGCCGATGGTAAAAGCCTTCAAAGAGCGCCACGACTTCCTTATCAAAGGTTTAAACGAGATCAAAGGCTTTAGCTGTGTGCCAGCCGATGGCGCGTTTTACGCTTACCCCAATGTCAAAGAAGCCATGAAGCTCAAGGGCTGCAAAAACGATATCGAGTTTGCCGAGCTGCTGCTCAACGAAGCGGGTGTGGCTTTAGTGCCTGGCTCGGCTTTTGGCACCGAAGGCTATATGCGTCTGTCTTACGCCACCAGCATGGAAGTGCTGACCGACGCTTTGGCTCGTATCAAGAAAGTGATGGGCTAACGCCCAGACCTTATGGCGGCCAATGGCCGCCGCTACGACGGTTAAAACCTGCATCTTTATTGAGCGATTTCGTTATCCGTAGCGGCGGCCATTGGCCGCCACGTTGGATGCGTTATTTTTTATCGGGTGGTGAAACGGAAGCCTTCGCCTTCGGCGGCATCGGCCAGTATCACCGAGCCTGGCATAAAGCGCCCTGCCAGTATGTCCTGCGCTAAGGGGTTTTCGATCCAGCGCTGAATGGCGCGTTTTAAAGGGCGCGCACCAAAAAGGGGGTCGTAACCCACGTCTACCAAGCGATCCAAGGCGCTGTCGCTAAGCTCCAAACTCAGATCGCGCTCGGCCAAGCGGCCACGCAGCAGCTTGAGCTGAATATCGGCAATACCACGAATTTGCGCTTTCGCCAGCGGATGGAACACCACGGCTTCGTCGATGCGGTTGATAAACTCAGGGCGGAAATGACCCCCAACAATTTCCATCACCGCATCGCGCAGCTCGTCGTAGCTCTTACCTTCTTGTGTCAGCGTTTGAATGACATCCGAGCCTAGGTTTGAAGTCATCACCAACACGGTGTTTTTAAAGTCCACGCGGCGGCCCTGGCCATCGGTGAGCTGACCATCATCCAACACTTGCAAGAGAATGTTGAAGACATCGGGATGCGCCTTTTCCACCTCATCGAGCAAAATCACCGAATAAGGTTTGCGACGCACCGCTTCGGTAAGCAGCCCGCCCTCTTCATAACCAACATAGCCAGGTGGCGCACCGATCAAACGTGCGACGGAATGCTTCTCCATGTACTCGGACATATCGATGCGCACCATGGCGTCTTTGCTGTCAAAGAGGAAGTTCGCCAAGGCTTTGCACAGCTCGGTTTTACCCACACCTGTAGGCCCTAAAAACAGGAAAGAACCACTGGGGCGATTGGGGTCGGAAAGCCCCGCGCGGCTGCGGCGTACCGCGTTGGAGACAGCGGTAATAGCCTCTTCTTGCCCCACCACTTGCTGATGCAGCACGCCTTCCATTTTCAGCAGTTTTTCGCGCTCACCTTCGAGCATTTTGCTCACAGGCACGCCCGTCCATTTGGAAACCACTTCGGCAATTTCATCCTCGGTGACTTTATTGCGCAGCAAAGTAAACTCTTGCTTGCCTGAGCTTTCGGCTTCGCTGGCGGTGGCCAGTTGTTTTTCCAGCTCTGGGATGCGGCCGTATTGCAGCTCGGACATTTTTTGCAAATCGCCCGCGCGCCGTGCTGCTTCCAGCTCGATTTTGGCCTGCTCTAACAGCTCTTTGGATTTGCTCGCGCCCTCTAACAGCGCTTTTTCTTTCTTCCATACCTCCTCAAGCTCAATATAGGCATGGCCCGTTTTGTTGATCTCGTCGTTGAGGTCGCTTAGGCGTTTTTTCGCGGCTTCGTCTTTTTCTTTACGCAGGGCTTCGCGCTCGATTTTCAGCTGAATCAAGCGGCGCTCAAGCTTATCCATCTCGTGCGGTTTGGAGTCGATTTCCATCCGAATTAGCGAAGCGGCTTCGTCCACTAGGTCGATGGCTTTATCGGGCAAACGGCGATCGGTGATGTAGCGCTGCGACAATTTCGCCGCCGAGACGATGGCGCTGTCGGTAATTTGCACGCCGTGGTGCACTTCGTAGCGCTCTTTTAAGCCGCGCAAAATGGCAATGGTGTCTTCCAAGGTCGGTTCGTCCACCAGCACTTTTTGGAAGCGACGCTCTAGAGCCGCGTCTTTTTCAATAAACTCGCGGTATTCATCCAAAGTGGTAGCGCCGACGCAGTGCAGCTCACCACGCGCCAAAGCGGGCTTGAGCATATTGCCCGCATCCATAGCGCCATCGCCCTTGCCCGCCCCCACCATAGTGTGCAGTTCGTCGATAAAGAGAATGATGGCCCCTTCGGCCTTGCTGACGTCTTTTAAAACGGCTTTTAAACGCTCTTCAAATTCGCCACGGTATTTTGCCCCCGCCACCAGTGCACCCATATCCAAAGACAAAACGCGCTTGTGTTTGAGGTTTTCAGGGACTTCGCCATTGACGATGCGCTGCGCCAAGCCTTCGACTACGGCAGTTTTACCCACACCTGGGTGGCCAATCAGTACTGGGTTGTTTTTGGTGCGCCGTTGCAGCACTTGGATGGTGCGGCGGATTTCATCGTCGCGGCCAATCACGGGGTCGAGCTTGCCGCTTTCGGCGCGCTCGGTCAGGTCGATGCAGTATTTATCCAGCGCTTGGCGGCTATCCTCGGCATGAGGGTCGGTCACGGCTTCGCCACCGCGCAGGTCTTTGATGGCTTTGTCGAGGGCGTCTTTGCTGACATTGGCCTCGCGCAGCACTTTGCCTGCCGCACCTTTATCTTCCAGTGCCACCAATAAAAATAGCTCGCTGGAGATGTATTGGTCGCCACGCTTTTGCGCTTCTTTGTCGGCTAAATTGAGCAAGCGCCCCAGCTCTTGTGCCATTTGAATGTTGCCATCGGGCGTGGAGATTTTGGGCAAATCGCCTAAGGCTTTGCGCAGGGTTTGACCAATTTGGCCAACGTTCGCCCCTGCGCGACGCAGCACTTCTTTGACCGAGCTGGAGCTTTGCTCAAACAGCGCGAGTAACACATGCACGGTGTCGATTTGATTGTGATCTTGCCCAAGCGCAAGGCTTTGGCTTTCGGCCAAAGCGTTTTGCAAACTGGCAGTAAACTTATCCATGCGCATTAATACCTACCTCTTCAAAGTGAATCTAATTAATACCTTTTATGCGGTTTGTTTAGGTTTTTTCAAGTTATCAAGCTAAGTGCCAATCATCTTCGTTTGACTTAGATCAAGCCACGCGCTTGTAGCTCGAAACCTGCGGCCTCCGTATAATCCGTGCTCTTAATATAGTGACCTTTTAGGCAGTTTAAAGAGTGAACCAACAAGTCCGTTTGGGCGCCATCTATCTCCTTGGCGGAGAGTTCTTGGTCTCGATTTTGGCCGCCATAGTGCGCTACTTATCCGACGAGCTAAGCACCGATCAAATCATTTTCTTTCGCAATTTTATGGGGCTTCTGGCGCTGACACCGCTGCTTTTGACCATGCCCAAGGGCACGCTGCGCACCGATAATATCAAAGGCCATGTGCTGCGTGGCTTGATTGGCGTCAGCTCCATGTATTGTTATTTTTGGGCGCTCGCTCATATGCCTTTGGCCGAGGCGTTTCTAGTCACTCTGTCTTCGCCGCTCTTTATGCCCATTTTTGCCTGGCTGTGGCTAAAAGAGCCCGCCTCGCGCTACAACCTGTTGGCGCTCTTGGTGGGTTTTTTGGGGGTGGCGGTGATTCTGCTGCCCAATGTTTTTGGCGTGGCGCACGATTGGCCACTTTATGCCCTAGCGGTGGCTTTGCTCGGTGCGATGCTGATGGCGCTGTCTAAAATCGCCATTCGTTCTATGGCCGCCACCGAAAACAGCCAGCGTATCGTTTTTTACTTTGCCATTATTTCCAGCCTACTGACCTTACCCTTGGCTCTGAGCAACTGGCATCCTGTGCCTGCGCATTTATGGGGTTGGCTCGTGCTGGCAGGCGTCATCGCCAGCGCGGGGCAGCTGGCCACCACCAAGGGCTACCGCATTGCTCCTACTGGGGCGATAGGCGTATACGCTTACAGCTCCATCCTT
>JBDKHD010000021.1:0-9607 GCA_039797885.1 Pseudomonadota bacterium | reverse complement strand
CGCCACCACCGCACTGAGCGCGGGCGGTTACGCCTTTCCGCTGCCCGTCAAACTGCTGATGACCGCCGCCTCCAAAGTCATGACCAAAAGCGTGTATTACCTGTAAATGAGCAGGCTGTTTTGGGGCTTTTTTTACGCACTGGCTTTTTTAAGCCGCGTCCCCGTACCTTGGCTAAAACGCACCGACAGCCCAGTGGCGCACAGCTCTCTTTGGTTCTACCCCGCCGTTGGTGCGCTCTTGGGCGCACTGCTTTATGGGTTGGCCTATCTGGCGCAAGAGGCACGCCCAAGCGCATCCGTGCTGCTCGTGGCCGCACTCTTGTTGCTAGTTTGGGTATTTTTCACTGGCGCCATGCACCTAGATGGCCTAGCCGACTGCGCCGATGCCTGGGTTGGGGGCTTGGGTGATAAAGAGCGCACCCTCGCCATTATGAAAGACCCACAATCAGGGCCGATGGGCGTGACCGCTCTGGTGGTCATACTGCTTTTGAAATTTGCCGCTTTGGCTGCACTGCTGGAACTCAAGCAACCTAGCCTGCTCTTGGGCTTGCTGCTTATTCCCATACTGGCGCGCACAGGAATCTTAACGCTGATGGCCAGCTTGCCTTATCTGCGCAGCCAAGGGCTAGCCAGCGCCTTGGACAATGCCGCCACCGCCCCAAAAGCCCTGATATTAACCATGCTGACCGTGGCCTTAACCCTGTGGCTTGCCCCTGAGCGCGCCCTTGTTCTTATTGCACTGTGGTTTGTGTTGCTCTGGCTGTGGCGGCGCGCCCTGCACCAGCGTTTAGGCGGCTACACCGGCGATACACTCGGCGCAGCCATCGAACTGCAAGAAGCACTGCTGCTGATGGTGCTTGTATTTTAGTTGGGCGCGTGGAGCTGGGAGCTTGGCGCGAGGCGACGTTTCGATACGCAATGAACAGGGCGTAGATTGCCCGGATGGCAATCTCCGAGCCCCCAAGGAAGGGTTTACGGCGTACCTGTGAATTGAGTATCGAAAGGTAGTCGCCTGCGCGTGGGGCGTGGGGCGTGGGGCGTAGGGCGAGGGGCGTGGAGCTGGGTACGAGGCGCAAGGTGCAGGGCGTTAAGCGCCATCCAGCACCTCAAGCTGTACCCAATGTTTAGGCCCTGCGGCGTAGGGGTTAAGGCTTAGGCTAAAGCGCATAAAGCCCGCATAGGGAATGGCGATGCGGCTCATGCCTTCAGGCGACAAGCCCAGCAAATGCTGCACCAGTACGCGCATCACCCCGCCGTGACTGACCAAGAGCACATGCTGGCCCGCGTGCTCTTGCACAAGCTGCGCCCATGCACTGAGCACACGCTCGCGCAGCTGCGCCACAGGCTCGCCATCGGGCGCGCAAAAATTCAGCGGATCTTGCCACAGCGCTTGTGCCGCCTCGCGTTGCCTAGCCATCACCTCGGCCACAGGCTGGTTTTCCCAAGCACCAAAGTTTAGCTCTTTAAAACGCGCATCCAGCCGCAAAGGAAGGTTATGGCGCTGCGCCAGATCTTGCGCCGCTGCTTGACAGCGCAACAAGGGCGAGCTGACTACCTGCGTCCAGTCGGCTTGGTGTTTTTCGATACGCCCCCAAAACTGCTGCCAACCCAGCGGTGTCAACGGATGATCACTGTGCCCGCGAAAAACATCACCGCCCTCAGGCTCGCCATGACGAATCAAATCCACCCAAGTTTTCATACTTTATTGGCCACTCCTGCCTCGGCAAAGGTTGCCATGCGGTTGTGCACCGCCAAAGCCGCTTGTAACAACACCCACGCCGTAGCCGCACCCGATCCTTCACCTAAGCACATCTCCAAATGCAGCAAAGGCTTGGCATCCAAGGCCGCAAGCAAAGCTTTATGCCCTGGCTCGGCACTTTGATGGGCAAAAAGCAGCCACGGGCGCACACTGGGGTTGAGCTGCACAGCAAGCAAAGCCGCTGAACTGGAAATAAAGCCGTCCACCAGCACAGGAATACCGCACTGCGCAGCGCGCACATACGCGCCCGCCAAGGCGGCAATCTCAAGCCCACCCACCTGCACCAATGCCTGAAGCGGTGTATGAACCAAAGGCCTGGCGCGCTCCAGTGCGCGCGTAAGCACCTGCACTTTATGGCTTAGCGCCTTGCCCTGCACCCCAGTGCCAGGACCCACTAGGCTTGCCACCGCTTGCTTGAGCAGCAAGGCACTTAAACAGCTGGCCGAGGAGGTGTTGCCTATGCCCATCTCGCCACCTAAAAACACATCGCAGCCTGCTTGCACCAGCTCATCAACCTGAGCTTGGCCTATGGCCAAAGCTTGCAGAGCTTGCGCCTCGGTCATAGCCGCTTGCACCGAAAAATCCATCGTGCCTGCCATCACTGACATTTGCACCACACTGGGAAAATCAGGGCAAGGCGTCGCCGTACCGCAGTTCACCACCCTAAGCCTTATGCCATGCTGCTGACACAGAACCGACACCGCCGCGCCGCCTTGGACAAAGTTTGCCAGCATGGCGATGGTCACGCTTTGCGGAAAGACCGAAACGCCCTGCTGCACCACACCGTGATCCCCTGCAAACACCACCATATAGGGCTGGCGGAGCTGTGGTCGCACTTGCCCTTGCAGCGCTGCCAGCTGCACCGCAACCTCCTCTAGCCGCCCCAATGAGCCTTGCGGCTTGGTCAGCTGATTTTGTCGCGCTAAGGCCTCGGCGCGCACCGATTCATTCGGGCTGTGCGCCGCCTTCTGCCACCATAAAATTTCAGTCATAGTTCGTCACTTAATCGTCAAAGGAATACCCGCCACCACAAGGCTTACGCGCCCTGCGCTGGCCGCTATGTCCTGGTGCAGCCAGCCCGTTTCATCGACAAAACGACGGCTTAGCTCACCCAGAGGCACAATGCCTGCGCCGACCTCGTTGCTAATCAACAGCACGGGCTGCCGGCACTGCTTAAGCTGCGTCAAAAAAGCCGCACGCTCTTGCGCCCACAGCTTGGGGTTGTCATGCAACAGGCAGTTAGTCACCCACAGAGTTAAACAATCAATCAAAATGACCGCTTCGGGCTGTTCAAGACACAAACGCGCCAGCGCTTGCGCAAGGTGCAAGGGCTCTTCGACGCTAAGCCAAGAAGCAGGGCGCGCCTGAATATGATGCTCAATGCGCTGGCGCATTTCATCATCCAAGGCTTGAGCCGTAGCCAAGTAGCAAACTGGCTTGCCCGATTGCGCCGCAAGGCTTTCGCCATAGCGGCTTTTGCCCGAACGCGCCGCCCCTAAAATGAGATGAATGGCCACATTGTCAGCCGTTATTCCTGTTGTTGTCATGGTGCAAAAAATTACCTTGGGTCTACACTGGCTCAGGTCTAAAAAAATGAATAGGAGAAACTATGAGTTCTGGCATCGATAAACGCATGCACCCACGTTGGGGGCTCAAAAGCAGCGTCAGCGTTTTTGAACAAAAAACCAAAGAGTACCTAGGTCTTTTAGTGGACTGTTCTGAGCAAGGCTTAATGATCTCCACCTACGACAGTTTAACGCCTGGCACGCGCTTTGCGCTGGAGCTGGTGGATGTGCCAGCCGAGCTCAACGATCGCCGCAGCGGCCAGTGCATTGCCGAAGTGGTATGGAGCGACAAGCTCACCCCCAGCCTCTACGGCAACGGCTTTCGCATTATGGAACACTCCCCCACTTTGGGTGTCATGCTGCGCTGCTACGCGCAAGATGCCGCCTAGGATGGCAGCATTTTGATGCGTCGCTCATGGCGCATCAAAATCATTACCAATAAAACCGCAGGCAGCCCCAACCCCGCCGCTATCAAAAAAAACGTGCTGTAACCAAAACTGTCCACCCACAATCCAGAAAAACCACTGATAAACTTACCCGGCAAGGTCATCAGCGAGCTAAAAAGCGCATATTGCGTGGCGGTGTAACTGCGATTGGCCAGGCTCGATAAATACGCGACAAAAGCCGTACTGGCGATACCGCCACTTAAATTATCAACGCTGATTACCAGCGCCAAATAGGCCAAATCTGGTGTACCAGCACGTCCAAGCTGCGCCAGCAAAGCAAACAAGAGGTTGGCACTGGCGACCATAATGGCTCCTGCCAGCATGGGTTTAAACACGCCGTAACGCACCACCAACACACCGCAGAGCGCCGAGCCAAAGATGGTCATAAAAAAACCAAAAACTTTTGCGACACTGGCGATGTCTGCTTTGCTGTAGCCCAAATCCAAATAGAAAGGGTTGGCCATCACGCCCATGGTGATGTCGCTCAAACGAAACAGCGCGATAAAGGCCAAAATAAGCAACGCAAACTTGCCATTACGCTGAAAAAACTCCAGAACAGGGCAGATCACCGCACCGATCAGCCAGCGCTGAGAAAAAGAGCGCTGCACCATGTGCATAGGCCGCCCCATAACTTGATCAACCAAAGAATACTCTTGGATGCTGCGCTCGGCGCGACTAAGACGCTTGGGCTCATCCGCCCATAATATGGCGAGCACTCCCACCAGCATCAGCGCCGCCATGCTCAAATAAGCCAAGCTCCAGCTGGCGTACTCGGCAATATAAAGCGCCCCTGCACCCGCCACCAAGAGCGCCAAACGGTAGCCAAAAATATAAGCCGCCGACATCGCGCCTTGCAGTTCAGGCGCCGCCGATTCGATCCGAAAAGCATCCAAGGCCACATCCTGAGTGGCTGACGAAAACGCCACCAATATCGAGGCTAACGCCACCGCCGTGAGGGCATGCAGCGGATGCAAGGTACTCATCCACAAAAGCCCTAGCGCAATACCCAACTGCCCCAAGACTATCCAGCTGCGTCTTTGCCCTAAACGGCGCAACAGCGGAATGCGCATTCGATCCACCACGGGTGACCAAAATACTTTGACCGAATAAGTAATGCCGACCCAGGCAAAAAAGCCGATAGCGGTGCGCTCGACACCGACATCTCTAAGCCAAGCGGTTAGAGTGGAAAACACCAAGAGAAAAGGCAAACCCGCCGCAAAGCCCAATAGCGCTACCACCAGCACCGGTTTTTGGCGGTAGATAGTTAAGGCCTCTTGCAGCCATGCGCTCTGCCCTGTGCTTGGGTTCATGCCGTATTTCCCGTGTGAGGAGGCTTAGTCCTTGAAATTTTTAAAGGCCAAGGGCATTTCGATGCTCTCGTCTTTTTTAAATAGCTGCATGACTTGCTGCAAATCGTCACGGCTTTTGCCCTGCACGCGCACCGTGTCGCCTGCAATCGAAGCCTGCACTTTGATTTTGCTGTCTTTAACCAGCTTAACCATTTTGCGACCGAGGTCGGCATCAATGCCCTGACGCATGGTAGCCTTAACCTTCACCTGCTTGCCCGAACCTTCCACCTTGCCGTATTCCAAGCATTCCACCTTGATACCACGCTTCACCATCGCGCCCGTCAGCATCGGCTTCATTTGCTCTATTTGAAAATCATGGTCGGCGGTCATAGTGACCACCAACTCTTTCATATCAAAACTGGCTTGCACGCCACGAAAATCAAAGCGTGTGCCGAGCTCGCGGTTGGCTTGGTCCACGGCGTTTTGCGCTTCGTGTTTGTCCACTTCGGAAACAACATCAAAAGACGGCATGGTTTTCTCCTAATCCTAAAATCGTTGCTAGACTTTACCTGCGTCCACTCATTTATACAAAAGAATCAATCGCTTATGACTACTAAACTCAATCCGCAAGGCACTGGCCTTTATTACTTCGCTTTTACTGGCATGAAAGGGCAGCCCATTTTTCACTCGGTATTTGAATACGAATACGCCAGGCTCGCCCTCGCCCAACTGCGTAGCGCCAGCTTACTGGCCTATGTGCTGGACACGCATAGTATCCAATGCGTGCTGCGGGTACAAAATGAGCCGCAAGACGCCCTGCACGAAATCCACAACGCCTTCGATAATTTCCATGAAAAATGTTGGAACAAACGCCGCGCGCTGCTAGCCGAACAAGCCACCGTTTTGAAAGTGGACGAGCGCGCCTATTTGGTCGATCTCATCCTGCAACTGCACGATTGGCCGCGCTACAGCGGCAAAGTCGCCGATGCCAGACTTTGGCCTTTTAGCAGCGACCGTTATTACCGCCAAAACCAACCGCCGGCTTGGTTGGACACCGAAGCCATGCTGAATCTGCTTGCGCACAGCCGCCGTAATCGCCATCAGCACTACGAACAGGTAATGAGCCAGCCCATAGGCAACAAACTGGACTTACAAAACGGCAACCATCCTGACATCTACGCCCTAGCGCGCCCTACGTTTTTTCAGAGCGAAATCGCCGCCGCTGCCGCACAAACACGCAGTTTTGCCGAAGTATCTCGGCTGTTTCAGGATGCCTGTACCTTGGTGGCGCGGCATTTTTCCCTAACCAGCGCCGACATCCAAGACAAAGCCCAGCGCCGCCGTTTTCACCAGCTTATGCCCCTTGTGGTTTGGCTGTTGCGTGAGCGCAACATCCCCTTTGACGACATTGCCAAACTGACAGAGGAAGACGAAACCCGCCTAGAGCTGTGGCTGCGCAACCTCCCCGCCGATCACAGCCCTCACACTCGGCAAAAGCTCCTCGCCAGTTGGTAAGACCTCTCAAAAGGCGTACTCTGTGCGCCTTTTCTTTGAGCTTTGGCTATGAAAATTGGAATTTTGGGACTAGGAAGCCTCGGCACCTTGATGGCCTACCACAATCGCGCCCACACCCTCTTTGCCCTACCCAAAGACGGCCGCGCCACACACCAGGCTCACCTCAGCCACCAAGGCCAGCTCTGGCAAAACCTGCTGCCTCGCTGGCAGGGCGAGAGCCTCGACTGGCTAATCCTTAGCGTCAAGGCCGTCGCCAGCATAGAAGCCCTTACCGCTTGGCTTAACCACCTACCCAAAGTGCAAAACCTGCTGCTTCTGCAAAACGGCATGGGGCAACAAGAGCAAGTCGCCGCCTTTCTTAAACAGCACCAGCTACCCTGCACCCTTTGGGCGGCCATGTGCACCGAAGGCGCTTTCAACGCTGGGGAATACGTCGTTTATGCGGGTGAAGGCAAAACCTGGGTGGGCCTGTGGCCAAAAGGCCTGTCTGATTGCACGCTGCCTGCCCAGTGCCAAACCGAGCCGCTAATCGAACAGGCATTGCGTAAAAAGCTGGCAATCAACGCTGTCATCAACCCGCTTACGGGCTATTACCGCTGCAAAAACGGCGAACTACTCAGCCAGCCGCACTACCACCAAGCTCTGAAAGAACTGAGCCAAGAAATCGCTGAACTATACCGCCTGCTTGGTTGGACGCTGGACAAACCGCTTATTGAGCTTATCGAACAAGTCGCCCGCGACACCGCCGTCAACACCTCCTCCACCCTGCAAGACATCCTCGCCAAGCGCCCAACCGAGCTGCCCTATATCTGCGGCTACTTGCTCAAACAAGCGCAAGCTCTACATCAGCCATTGCCCATCACGTCACGCCTCTATCAAGCGTTAAACCCTGTCTAACCCTGCGCCAGCCTTGACCTTAAAGGCTCATGCCGCTACCCTGCGCGCACTTAGGTTCTTAAGGCTTTTGCCTTAGGATTAAACGGGAAGTTTGGTGCGCTGCTGTGTCCAATCAGCAAAGCCAACGCTGCCCCCGCAACGGTAAATTACGACAATAAATGCACTATGCCACTGTGCTTTGCATGGGAAGGCGCATTTATCCTTATTATTTTTTCGGCTGTGCTACCTCTTAGCGTAGCGGTGACCACGGGTCGCCACCTTGGCCTCAAACAATAAACGTAATAAGCCCGGAGACCGGCCTTCGTGACCCTTTACACTATTCCTGCGGGTGGGCATGAAGAGTTACTTCTCTTTTTTATTCTTTTGGGTTGGCTTTTCGTCTTTATCTTGGGCGCAAGATGCGGCTGAGCTGGATACTGTCGAAATTACTGCGCCAGCGCCCCTGCTTTCACCGCTCGACTTGGCAGGCAATCATCAACGTATTGAACGCAGCGAATTTCAACAAAAGTTCACCCTGCTCCCCGATTTATTAGCACAGCAAAGCGGCATCGAAATTCACAGCATTGGCGGCATAGGCCAATACGCCAGCCCCAGCATACGCGGCTCATCTGGCCAACAGGTTTTGGTATTTTGGGATGGCATGCTTATCAATTCGCTCAATGGGGGTGGGGTTAACCTCAGCAACATCAACCTCAGCGCCGCCGATCACATTGATATTTATCGTGGGCTTGCTCCCATCGAGCTTGCCGCTTCCGCCATCGGCGGCGTCGTGCATTTAAAAAGCAAAGAGCTTAGCGAAAATAAAACCAATAACGGCCAAGCCTGCGCCACTTTGGGCAGCTATGGCTTGCAACAGTATTGCCTTAGCCAGCAATGGAATAGCGCCAATAATCAGTTTTTTATCAACGCCGAATACCTAAGCGCCGACAACGATTTTCGCTATTTAGAGGAACACCCTGTCAGCAACCCCAATAAACCGCAAACAGAAAAACGCTACAATAATGGCGCGCAGCAACAACATATTTTTATTAAAAACAGCCATCAGTTTTCGTTATTACGCGCCGACATATCCCTACAAAACGGCCAAGCCGAGCAAGCACTTTCGGCCCAAATAAATCATCCACAAAATCAGGCTTCATTGAGTAGCACACAGCAAAATGTCCAGCTGAGATTTTTTAAGGAATGGAATAAAGATCAGCAAAGCGAGTGGCTAACGCAATTCCAAGAAAATACCGAGCTTTATGACGATACCGATAACCGAGTAGGCTTAGATGCACAGCTTAATGAATATCGCACTCAGGGCTATCGAGTGCAGTTTAATCACTACGCAAAAATACAAAATCTAAATCTAACCGCAACAACGCGCTTACATAACGAAAAAACCGACACCGATTTTAAATTGCTCAGCCAAGCGCAAAAACAAGCGCAATGTGCCAATGGCTACGCTTGTGAAACCCGCTACGAGCGCGAACAATGGGATACGGGCCTGCGCTTGCAATACTGGCTTAACGACAGCAACTTAACCGCACAATTTAGCCATATTGTTCTAGCCGATCACAATCTCGATTTACGCGCACAAAGACGCCAAAATCAATTACAAACTTGGTTTATTTCTGCGCAAAAACCTTTTTTCTCTTTTGCTACAGCTTATATCAGCTTAAGTGATCAGGTTCGCCTACCTAACACACACGAGATTTTTGGCGATCGAGGAACCAGTATTGGTAACCCCAAATTACAGCCTGAGCAAGCTCGCAATTATGAGTCGGGGCTTGAGTTAACTTTTGGAAAAGTACAAAGCAAAAGCTCGCTGTATTTACGGCATTTAAGCGATGCCATAGTGGCCGAAAGCGATAGCCGTGGTGTAATTCATTTTGACAATTTGGCCAAAACTCAACACTTAGGCTTTGAACACAGCCTGACATGGCAACCCGAAAGCTATTTAAAAATCACACAAAATCTTACCCTGCAAAATAATGAAATTATTCAGCACCAACTAAACCCCGCATTTAAGGGAAATCAGGTTGCTGGTTTTAGCCCTATTCACAGCTACAGCAGCATCAAATGGCTATCTCAATTTTGGGACTTTACCTTTAGCCATAATTTTTTATACGGCGGCTTTTACACCAACTCCAACTC
>JBDKHD010000020.1:0-4987 GCA_039797885.1 Pseudomonadota bacterium | reverse complement strand
ACTGGTAGTTCAGTCGGTTAGAATACCGGCCTGTCACGCCGGGGGTCGCGGGTTCGAGTCCCGTCCAGTCCGCCATTTATTTCAACGCTTTATGTTTTCACAGGCGTTGGGGTGATTCAGTAATTGCTTTAAGAGCAAGGCGTACCGCAATAAAAATCTGAGACATACCTACTGGTAGGCGAAGATTTTTATGAGGAACAACGCAGCTATTAAACAATTAATGAAGCACATGAGTGAGGGTGTTTAGCTCAGCTGGGAGAGCATCTGCCTTACAAGCAGAGGGTCGGCGGTTCGATCCCGTCAACACCCACCAAGTTTAGTCAGTTTTTATTCTATCTGCGGACTGGTAGTTCAGTCGGTTAGAATACCGGCCTGTCACGCCGGGGGTCGCGGGTTCGAGTCCCGTCCAGTCCGCCATTTATTCCCTTCCTATTTTCTATCAAAAACGAGTTATCGCTACTCGATTTTTTCATTTTCCACTTTTTTTATTTGCACTGCTTTTTGCAAGCTGCTATACCTTTGCAACTTTTCGCGCAACCAACACTCTCAATGCGTGTAAAGTGTTTTAAAGACAATAAGGAGAAAAACAATGTCTGATTATGTAGAAGAGCTCTTATGCTTCGAAGACTACGAAGACGAAGTTGACGACGCAGTAGAAATGTAATTTTTTTGCAACCGATAACGGCCAGGCGCAACGCCTGTCCAACGCTTAAATGCCCGCTGAAATGCCTCGGGCGAACCAAATCCTAAAACAAATGCAATTTCCCCTAAGCTTAATGCCGTATCGCGCACATAGCTTAGAGCCAAATCTTTACGCGTCGCATTTAATACCTGCTGAAAATTCACACCCTCTGCTTGTAAGCGCCTACGCACCACCCAAGGAGTGCTATTTAATCTTTGTGCTACCTGCTCCAGCGTTGGCGTGTTGCCGTTTAATAGCGGGCTAATGGCGCGCTCGGTTTGCTCACGAAAACTCAAACCCAAGCGCACTCGCTCTAATTCCCGCGCGGCCAATTGCTGCAATGCGGCATAAGTCGAAGCACAAGCCGACAATACGGGCTTGGCTAAAAAACTTTTTTCTAAAACCAACGCATTGCGTGAGGCATTAAAACGAATTTCACCAGGAAAATAATGGCGATACAGATCCGCATAAACAGGTGGCGCAAATTCAAACTCAATGCGCTTAATGCCGTCTTTACTGCCTGTTATTGCTAATAAAAAAAAGAACCAGCCCGAAAGTACCGAGTCAACCACAAAGAGGTTGTAATCGTTATAAGGGCTGATGGAATAAAACTGCAAAATACCTCGGCCGTCTTCCAAAAAAAAACGCGACCGCCCACGGGCATTAAAACTACTAAGCAGCTCGTATTCGGCCAATACTTGGCTGGCATCTTGAATCGTTGCGGCACTTTGCGCCAAAAACCCCGCCAGCCCCAAAACAGGCGCCGAGCTTTGTTTTCCCATCAATAATCCAAGAGAAGGCAGCTCATAACTTTGCATCATGGCGTGCCCAAGACGCATAAAGCGCGGAATGCTAATCCGCGCCTGCGGCGACGCTAAACGTACCCCATCCAGCTGATACTGCGCCAATAAGGCTTCGGGCTTATGGCCAAGGCTGCGCACCGCCTTCGCCATTAATTCCACATAAGCTACGCTGATATCACCTAAACGCATCTTGGTTAAATCTCTTTGCTTATCTCATAGTGCGCTTCAAGATAAAAATCATTTAAAAACTGATAAGACAAAGACAGCGCCACAATGGAAATCAGCGTTGTCAGATAAGTGCCAAAAGAGCCAATAAATTGCAGCGCGGTATTATCCAGCCATAACAGTGCAAAAAAAGGCGCCATGCTCAGCATAGGAATAATCACCACCACCAACGCCAACTTATTGCCGTTGCCTTGGCTGAGCTGCCAAGCATGTTTCAAACTCGAAGCCTGCCCCAACGCCAATTCGGGCAAAGTAATGGATAACCGCCCCCATAAATACAAAGCAGGAATCGCTGCGACCAAGATGCCTGCGGCGGCAAGTTGTGGCTGCTCGACCACTTGTTGAGCATGTACGGCATTCGTTAACAACAATATCACTGCCATCATCACCGCAAAAAACACCATGCCTGCAATAAAACCGATTTGTATTAAGCGTAAAAAATAGCGCCACTCATTACGCCCATAAAAACGCAGCATGTTGGGCGTAGCTTGCTCTGGCCTTAACGTAAAGTGATGGCAGGTGGTCGCCAGCAGCACGCTGATCAAAGTAGAAACAAGGGCTAAAAGCATGCCTTTTGCCTGCTGGTCAGCAAGCTGTGTGCTGCTGTACCAGTCCAAAGCCGCAAGCAATAACAGTGCAGGTAAAAACGCCACCACGACCTGCTTACGTTTTTGCCATAACAGCTGCACAGACTCTTTAAATAAATCCAACACAGGCAGCTGCGCCATCAATCCTGAACGAGTTTTCACATCCTTTTCCTTATTAAATTTCAAAAAAAAACGGTGGCCTAAGCCACCGTCATTATACATAGCGCCTTACGCGGCTGGAGTATCTCCGTAGCGTTTTTTATGGCGCGCACGGATCTGCTCAGGCTTGAGTAAATAATAACCCAAGGCAGGCAGCAACACCAAGGCCCCCAACATGTTCCACAAGAACATAAAGGTCAGCAGCACGCCCATATCGGCTTGGAATTTAATGGGTGAAAAAATCCAAGTCGCAACACCAATGGCCAGAGTAATACCCGTAAAAGCCACCGCTTTACCCGTAGTACGCAAGGTTTCAAGGAAGGCTTGCTGCATATTTTTGCCCTGAATCAGCATGGCTTCTAAGCGGCTATAGATATAAATACCGTAGTCCACACCAATACCCACACCCAAAGCCGTTACTGGCAAGGTCGCCACTTTCACACCCATGCCCAACCACACCATAAGCGCTTCCCCCAAAATGGAAGTCAGCACTAAGGGCAAAATAATACAGGCAACAGCACGCGCCGAGCGGAAGGTCATAAAGCACAGCGCAATCACCACCGCATAAACAAAGTACAGCATTAAGCTTTGCGCACGATCGATAACTTGATTGGTGGCCGCTTCAATACCTGCGTTGCCCGAGGCCAATTGCAAACGCACAGGCACAGAGCTCAGTTCGTTATTGGCAATGGCTTCTTCGGTTTGCGCTTGGTTATAGGTGAAATACTTATTATCTACCTTGTCATCAAATTCGGTTTTGAATTTTTCAACCGCCGCCACCGCACGCGCTAAAGTTTCCGCTTTGTGATCGTTTAAGAAAATAACCACAGGAGACATAGAGCAATCAGGGTTAATTAAACCCGCTTCTTGCGAGCGCTGCACCGCACCGTTTAAGACGCTTTGGTTACGCGATAACGCCGACCAACGCAAATTGCCTTCGTTCATCGACTTAGTGGTGAGTTTAGAAACGGTTGCGACCGATACAGCAGATTGCACCCCTTCGACGTTTTCCATGTACCACATAAAGCGATCAATGGTTTCCAACGCTTTATAGCTTACGCACATTTCTTTGGGCGTTTCGACCATCACCACAAAGACGTCGGAACTGGTGGAATAATGCGACACCATGAAATCGTTATCGAGGTTATAGCGCGAGTCGGCACGCAGCTCGGGCGCGCCCTTATCTAAGTCACCGATTTGCAATCCCTTGCTGGCATAATTGCCATAAACCGCCATAGCCAAGGCAACAACGATAGGGATAAAAGCAAATTTGGGGCTGGCGATTTTTGACAGCATACGCCAAAAAAAGAAATCGGAATTTTCATTCTTGTGCGCATTTTCAATACCCGCACGGCTGATGCCGACATAAGACAGAATAATGGGCAGCAACACGAGGTTGGTAATAATAATAATGGCCACACCCAAGCTTGCCGCAATGGCCAGCTCGCGAATCACACCAATATCAATGAAAAGCAGGGTTAAAAAGCCCATACCATCGCTGATTAAGGCCAGCATTCCTGGTGCATAAAGCGCACGGAAAGCACGACGCGCAGCGGTCAGTCTATCTGCACCCTTGCCTGCCTCGATGGCAATACCATTAATAATTTGTACGCCGTGGGAAATACCGATGGCAAAAACCAGGAAAGGCACCAAGACCGAATACAGGTCGATGGTCATACCTAAAAGCCCCAAAGAACCTAATTGCCAAACCACAGCAATAATAGAAATTAAAATAGGAGCAAGCGTGCCACGTGGGCAGCGCGAATAAAGATACAAAAGCACCGCCGTCATAATCATGGCGGCTAGGAAGAAATACGCAATCGAAACGGCGCCATCCATTAAATCGCCGAGTTTTTTCGGTGTGCCTGTAATGTAGACGTTGTAGGGGCTATCGGGTGCGCCATATACAGCGCGAACGGTTTTCTCTAACTGATGAGAAAACTCTTGATAGTTCAGTTTTTCACCTGTTTCAGGATCTTTTTCAATCAATGAAATATCAATGATGGCCGAACGAAAATCGTTGGCGACTAAACGCCCTACTTCGCCCGACTTTAAGACGTTTTCACGCAGTTTCTCGATACTGGCAGGAGAGCCGTCGTAATCACTGGGAATAACTGGGCCGCCTTGAAAACCCTCTTCGGTCACTTCCATCCAACGCGTATTAGGCGTCCACAATGAGCGCATGGCCGAGCGGTTTACACCATTGATATAGAAAATATCATCGGTGATTTTGCTTAGAGCTTCTTGATATTCTTTAGTAAAAATATCCCCTTGCTTGGCTTCAATCGAAACTTTGATATTGGCCACGCCATTTTTCATGTCATTGGCGTGCACCAAATAGTTTTGAATGTATTCGTGGTGCAAAGGAATGTATTTTTCAATACTGGAATCAAGCTTGGTTTTGGTTAAGCCAAAGGCAAAGAGTAGCGTCGCCAAGGCCAAAACAATCAAAACCGTAATACGATTATTAAAGAGCACTCGCTCTAAAAAAGGCTCAGTCTCTGCGCTAATTAAGTGTTGAGCTGGTACAG